>WJLA01000066.1 GCA_014728765.1 Candidatus Peregrinibacteria bacterium | reverse complement strand
TTTACTAATCCCCATTTTTTCCAGTTCTTGATACATTTTTTCTTTGACTTGTGTAAAATCGACTTTTTGATCGTCAAACTGCAGTCTGTACATTGGATCCAGCAATTGGCAGTCAAGATATTCTTCGATGTTTTTGCCCGCTTCATGAAAAACTTCGTCCAAAATAAATTTCATCATCAAAAAGGTGGGACCGGTGTCAAATTTATATCCATCAATTTCAATGGCTTGATTTCTACCGCCTACTCTTGAATCCTTTTCATATACATGCACATTAAAACCTCGATTGGCCAATACCATTGCTGCTGTCAGACCGCCCGGTCCGGCACCTATGATAATGATTTTCTTTTGTTTCTCCATTTAAGTTATTTTTTTTGAGTTTAATGTTTTTTCGGATACATTTCCAGGCAATATCTGATTCTTTCAGTGATTTCCATATAAATATGATAGGCGTTTTGTTTTTTTTCTTTTGCAATTTCTTGACTGTTTTTGAATTTCTTTTCGTTATTTTTCATTCGATGAAAGTTTTGTCCTGAAGTTTTGTTGATGTATTCCAGATCCTGATGATCTTTCATGCCAATACTATTTTTGAGATAGCAATATTTAATCAAAACTTCCCCCAGTTCCAAAGTTACTTCAAGATCTAGTTTCGATAGTTTACCTAAAAATATTGCTTTATTGTTATCAATTAGGGGTGAATAAATTAAATCTATCAATTCTTGAAAAAGTTGATGTTTTTTTTGATACTCTTGTCTGTCATTTCTTTTTCTGGCAGTGCCAATCTGAAAAAGTGTTTGGAGTAGCGTATGATACCAAAATTTGTTTCTTAAGACGTGTTTATTTTCAAAGCTGATAAATTGTTTGAATAGTTCATATTCTTCGGGATAAGCTTCAATTAAATCCGCAAAATCTTGTATTAGTCTTATAAGCTGATTTTCTGCAGATTGTTTTTCATTAACTATTGGCAAATTGATCCAAAAATTGATTTTTACCAAATATTCCAAAGGTGAAGTAATATCCCCATTTTCTATTGAAACAGCCGTTTTGGATAAAATTCTTTCCAGTGCGTTTCTGGTTGCTTGAGTTCTGATCAAATTTTTGCTTTCTCGAATAAAGCAGTGCCAGTTGTTAATTTCATCTTCATTCTCAGAACATTTTTTTTGAAGCTCAGAGTAAATTTTTAAAAATTCTTCAAATGTCAGAAGCGGTTGTTGATCCGGCCCCGTGCAAGCTTCTTTTGCAAGATTTAGAGTATGCAACAAATTGTATTTATTTGATTCGGGAAATTGTTCACACTCATTTATGAGCGATTTAAAACACTTCTCAGAGTCAAATTGCTCAGGATTATTTTGAAAAAAATTTTTTAGTGGTTTCATGCCTATTATTAAGGCATTACCCTAATATTATTGAAATAATAAGTCAAAATATTTTATAGTTTATCTGAAATTAATTTTGCCAATTCAACTGTTCTGGTGGAATATCCCCATTCATTGTCATACCAGGCTACAACTTTAACAAGGTTACCTCCAACAACTTGAGTAGAAAGACTGTCAACGATGCAAGATCTGTTATCTTTTCTATAATCTATTGAAACTAATGGTTCATCAGAAACCGCCAAGATGTTTTTTAATTTTCCTCTGGCAGCCGCTCTTAGTGTTTTATTAACAATTTCAGCACTTGTTTTGGTTTTGGCAATGAAAGTTAAATCTAACAAAGAAACCACAGGTGTTGGAACTCTGATAGCCATTCCATCCAGTTTTCCTTTTAGTTCCGGAATAACTTCGGTAACAGCAATGGCGGCTCCGGTTGTTGTGGGGATCATTGATTGAGTGGCTGAACGAGCTCTTCGCAAATCTTTGTGTTCCAAGTCCAATAGTCTTTGATCGTTGGTATAGGAATGAATTGTGGTCATTGAACCTTTTTGAATACCGATTTTGTCATTCAAAACTTTTGTTAGCGGTGCCATGCAATTGGTGGTGCAAGAAGCATTGGAGACAATTGAATGCTTATTTTTATCATAAGATTTTTCGTTAACTCCTATTACGAATGTTGCATCAGGGTTTTTTGCAGGCGCGGTAATTATTACTTTTTTCGCACCGGCAGTTAAATGCTTTGATGCTCCATCTCTATCTCTGAATACACCTGTTGATTCAAGTACTATGTCTACACCCATTTCTTTCCAAGGTAATTCTTCAGGATTTTTTATTTGAAGATATTTGATTGATTTTCCATCCACTGAAATTTCATTTTTTCCGATAGTTTTAATCTCCGCGTCCATAGTCCCGAAATTAGAATCATATTTAAGCAGATGAGCTGTTGTTTTGTTGTCGTTTAAATTGTTTACGGCAACAATATTTAAAGGATTTCCCATTTCATGATTAATTCTGAAAATCTGTCGCCCTATTCTTCCGAAACCATTAATGGCCACTTTTATTTTATTATTTTTCATTGATTATTTTGTTATTTGTTTTCTTTAATATATTGTAAAACCTTTTAATATGATATGCAAAGTTACTTTTTTGTCGAATTATGAAAAATGTATGATAATATCGGTAAAAATAATTACATGGAAAAAAACACTATTGAATCTGATGAATCATTAATTTTGATTTCAGATAAAAAAAGTATTGAAACAAGTAGATATCGTCAGAAGGAACGTAGAAGAATGCAACTTGGAATCATAAAACCCTTTACAAGAAAAGAGTATGATCAACTTTTTAAATATGGAGCATTGGATAAAGTGAAAGTTAATTTGTTAAGGTCAGATGGTAGAAGGGAATTAACCGTAGTTGGAATGATAGATTGCTATGATTTTGTGAAGGTGGAGTTTAATGATCCGGAATCCGGTGAATTGCTGTACAAAAAAATACCCTATGATCAATTTGAGGAAATTTGTGGGTTTGTCGGTCCGTATCTTGTTCAGAGTTGGGTCAGGAAAGCACTTGGAATAACTGTAAATCAATCTGTGATTGTATGAATAAACCAAAAAATAGTTATGATATATCAAGAGATGGTTTTGTAGTTTATAATAAGGTTATGTCATAGATAATGTCTCAAAAAAAACAAATTTTCCATTATTAATGAAATTGTTGATTATATCAGGAAAGGAATGGGATATTAATAAACAGGTTAACTCCTCCGGTTAAAATTAATGCTTTAAATAAGTTTCCCACGAATATGGCTCCCAGGGCGTGAGGAAAAGGTATCAAAAACAGGTATGCAAGCAAGACACCTGTATAGGTGCCGCTTCCCGGCAGTGGCAAAAAGACGAAAATTGCTAAAAACAAAGCTCCGAGCTCATTGAATTTCGTTGAATGTTTGTGATGTAGTTTTTTAAATTTTTTTTCAAAATGTTTATCCAAAAATCCGATTTTTTTGATAATCATATTCATTACCGGATGTATCAATTTTAATCCGATCAAGGCTATCAGCATGTTTCCCAGGAGTGACCAAAAGAATGATGAAGTTAGCGATAATCCCAGATATGAACCAAGAGGTATTGAGCCGTTGATTTCTGTTAAAGGTAGCATGGAAGCTAGAAAAACGATTAGTTCCGGTGGAAGGTATTGCATTTTTTTATTTTAAACTTTTCCTTATTGTACTGTTATTTTGGACTTTGTACATAATTTTTGTTCCGAGTTAGAATAATTTTGTTATGCAATATGTGCTTTTTGTGACAAGAATATTTTATTCTATGTTATTATTCCTTTCTGTAGAGCTGAAATTGATATTTTTCGCAATTTTAGATCAAAAAAGTTGCACGTGATTGAACAAATCTTTTGACTTTTGGCTTTTAAAGTAATAATTTCAGTATATAAGTGATCGATCAAAAAAGTTGTACTAATGTTGATCATAACTTTTGAACAAAAATAAAAAAATAATGAGTTTAAGCTTTAAAGAACACAATCCGGTACTTCTTCAAGAAGTGATTGAAAATATGAATTTGCAATCAAAAAAGCAAATTTTTGTGGATGGCACTTTGGGGTTGGGAGGTTATACAAAAATGCTATTGGAAAATACCAATAATGATACCAAAGTGATAGCTTTTGAGTTGGATCAAGATAACTTGAAATTTGCCAAAAAGCGATTGGCTGAATTCAGGGATCGTATTATCTTTGTTCATTCCAATTTTGACACTTTGGAGGAAAACTTGGAAAAGCTGGGATTTCAGGAAATTGATGGAATTATGTTGGATTTGGGTTTGTCATCTCCTCAAGTTGATGATGCTGAGAAAGGTTTTTCATTTCTAAGGGAGGGGCAATTGGATATGCGTTTTGATCAAAGGGTCAATTTGACTGCTTCTAAAGTAGTAAATACATATTCAGAGGAAAAATTGAAACAGATTTTTAAAGATTTTGGTGAGGAGCCGCAATCCGGAAAAATTGCTGCAAAAATTGTTGAAAGAAGAAGAGCTGAGCCATTTCTAACTACTTCAGATTTAGCTGATTTTGTAGCTAGGGTAAAGCATTCAAAATTTTCCAAGAAAAAAGCTCATCCGGCGACACTTGTATTTCAAGCGATAAGGATAGAGGTGAATCATGAGCTTGATGCTCTGTTGAAAGTATTGAATCAAGCAGTGAATTGTCTTAAAGCGGGTGGAAGAATAGTTGTCGTTTCTTATCATTCTCTTGAAGACAGAATTGTAAAAACCTTTTTTAAGGATCAATCGAGAGAATATATTAATTTGCCTGATGAATTAACAACAACAAAGTTGAATCCAAAAATTAAAATTATCACAAAAAAGCCAATCACACCATCTGAAAAGGAAATTGAAATTAATCCAAGGTCAAGGTCCGCAAAGCTTCGTGTGGCTGAAAAAATATAAATAAAACTAATTTCGTTCAATATGACTAATATCTACTTTAAAAGCAGTCCAATCAGAAACTCGTTTCAGAGTGAGAGATCTTTTCGACAAAAGAAAAAATCAAATAATTCCGGTAGTGAACTTTTAAGCTTTGATATTAGTCCTATTTATATTATGTCATTTTTGATGTTGGCAATTGCTTGTTTAAGTGTTTTGTATTTGATCAGTTTCAATCAAGTTGCGACAAAAGGTTATGAATTGAAGAGATTGGAGGTTTCTCGTCAAGAATTGAAGCAGCAGTCAGACCTTAAAACTTTGTATTTGGCAAAAGTAAAATCTATGGATCATATTTTGGCCAGTAATTATCTTAGTCCAATGAGAAAGCCCGGTAGCGTAGAATTTGTAAGTGCTGACAGCTTTTTGGCAAAAGCGGATTAGTGTAATGATTTTCCATTAATTAAGTTTTAATACATTGAATATTATTCATTTAATGTATGTCGTTTTTGACATAAGTTTTTATTGAATTTTAATTCATTAGCGAGTAGGCTTGCTTTGAAAAACTGAATGTTATGATTATAAATGAAAACAACAGGCAAAATTTAAGCGGTGATTTGGATCATAATTTGATTGAGAGGCTGGTTATGGAAGCTCAAAATGGTAAAGTTAGCGCTTTTGGTGAAATTTATGATATTTATGTGGAAAAAATCTATCGATATATCTATTTTAGAGCTGAAAAAGCGGATGCTTTGGATATTACCGAAAATACTTTTTTAAAAGCCTGGGAGAATTTAAAGAAATATAAAAAAAGAGAAGGTAGTACTTTCACTTCTTGGATTTTTAGAATAGCACATAATTTGGTTGTTGATCATCATCGTTTTAAAAAAGATACTGTGGCAATTGATCCTTCCATTTCTGATCAAAAAAATGAAAGTAATCCCGAATTTGTTACTGAGCAGGCGATTAGTCGAGATGGAATCAAAAAAGCTTTGCAAAAATTAAAAAAACCTTATCAAGAAGTGTTGACCTTGGCTTATTTGAATGAGTTGAGTAATACCGAAGTGGCCCGAATTCTAGGTAAATCGGAGGGAGGGTTGAGAGTTTTGAAGCATCGTGCATTGCAGGAAATGAAAAAGCTATTGGAGGAAATGAATATTAATTATTGATTAAAAATCGCAGTAACAAAAAATGCTTAGCATAGTTATGATTATTGTATGAGAAAATATTTTATCAAAACAAGATTCAATCAAGAAGATGCAGAGCTGCGAAAGCTTGCTGATAGATTGTCAGAACCTGATTTAAAAGCAGAGCTTCCTGAAACAGATCAAGTTTTGATGAAAGCTCATTTAATGCGGCAATTTTCTCAAGCGGATGAAAAGCTTCCTAGAGGTTTCGATAAAGTTGTAAACTGTTTCAAAAATATGGGAGCTTCTACCGGGCTGAATCAATATCAAAAGATTCGTATTAAAGATAGAGTTCTTGATTTTGCTGAAGCTAATGATCCGCAAATTGTTATTGGCAGATTTTTGCCTAGATTAAGGTTTGTTATGGCGGCCCTAATGATAATGGTTTTAGGTTTAAGTTCTTTTACCCTGGTTCCAAATGAGTTTGATATTGCAAGGGCTGCCAAATGGACCTTTATTGAGGCTGTTGAAGGAGAAGTATATGTGAACAGAGGTGGAATTCTTTTGGCTGTAAGTGAAGAGTTTAATTTAAGGGAAGGTGATATTGTAATAACTCAAGATGATAGTTTTGTAGTCATCAGATTTTTGGATGATAGTGTGACAAGGCTTGATAATAATTCTTCACTTAGAATTAATAAATTATATTTTTCTCCGGAAAATTTTGCAAAAACTGAGGTAAATGTGAAATTGGAAGAAGGTCAGGCATGGACTAGAGTAATTAATTTGGTGGAAGACAGTGAATTTGTTGTTGAGACTGACGATGCCAAGGCTTCAGTACAGGATAGGGCTTCTTTTGAGATAGTTAAAGAAGATGTTTCAACCAGTTTGATTGTTTTTGATAATGTGGTTGATGTAAGCAAAAAAGAGGGGATGATTGATAATGTTAAGCCGGTAGTGTCAGGTTTTAAGGCTGAGATTTCATCTGACAAATTGGTTGCGTCAAATCATGATATTTTAGTCGAAGAATCAAAGGATCAAGTCAGTGAATGGGCTGAATTAAATATTAATTTGGATGAAGATCATAGAGAAAAATTATTGGCTGAAAGTAAAGTTGAAAATCAAAAAGTATTGGCTGAAGACAAAACTTTGATTAAAGCTGCCTCTGATTTCAAATCCAATACATTTGCCATCTTTAATGATCCTGATTTGGAATTAACCAAAAATCAATTTGTGGAAGCTCATATAGGCTTTTTAAGGGCTCAAAATTTATTGAATGACGGCAAAAGAACAGAGGCTTTGGCGTATTTGTATGATTATAAGAATACTATAAATGAAATTGATCTTAAATTACCTGAATTAATGGTAAAAGATCGTGAAAAAACTAGAGTTTTGGAAAATATGATCAAGGAATCTCTCGCTTTGCAAAGAAAGAAAATGGAATTGGTATTCCCTGATGATAAACTATATCCGGCCAAGAAGAATTTAATGGAAATTGATTTTGGATTCCGGGAAAGTGTTGTTGCAAAAGTTGATAATTTGGTGGCTAAAGCAAAAACACGGCTTGCTGAAGTGGAACATTTGGTTAATCGAAGTAAGTTTGATGAAGCCAGATCGGCATTCGAAGTTTATTTAAGGGAATTGGATCAACTTGTAGCTTTGGTCGATTTGAATAAAGAAGGAGAAATTCAAGCCGATGTATTTGATTTATTTTCTGAACAGATCAATCAATTAAAAAGTTTAAATGCGATTGAAAGAAAACTTCGATTCATGGAAGATTTTGAAATGGCTTCAATGGTAAGAGATGTTATTGATGTGAATATTGATAAATTAATGTTAATTCTATCAGAGTATAAAGACAAAGAGGTTCCATTCAGACTGATTCAAGAGTTGGAAAGTTTGGTTGATAATTATGTTTATGAACAAAAGAGAAAATTTGAGGTATCTATTGAGTTAAAAGACAAAATGCAGGATTATCCTGAATATAAGCTGATTTCTGAAGATCAAAAATTATTTGATTTTGATAAGGAAAATATTACCGAGTCAATTATTGTTGACAAAAAATCAACAGCTGAAATAGAAAGCGCAAGAGTGTTGGATTTTGAATTGGAAGATAAGTAGTCAGCTGTTAATTAGTAGTGAAAGCGTGAAAGTGGTTTTTATCATACAAGACCTACAATCATTCCTATCACCGCTACAAAGCCGCCTATAATCCAGAATCTCATTACAACAGTTGCTTCATGCCAACCTTTTTTTTCAAAATGATGGTGGATTGGAGCTATCAAAAAAACTTTCTTTTTGAAGAATTTTTTGGAAAAGATTTGGATGATGACAGATAATGTTTCAATTACGAAAATGAACCCGATGAGAGGTAATACCAACATTGAATCGGTCATCATTGCAATAACTCCCAGTGTTGCTCCAAGCGCGATGGAGCCTGTGTCGCCCATATAAAATTTGGCCGGCATTATGTTAAACCAGAGAAAACCAAGTAAAGCGCCGGTAATTACCATGCAAAAGGCGGCTAAAACAAAAAGACCGCTGGCATAAGCTAAAGCGGCAAATGTTGTAAATGCAATTATTAATAAGCCTCCGGCTAAACCGTCCAGTCCGTCCGTGATATTTACGGCATTTGAGGTGGCGGTAATTATAAATATAAATAGGGGAATATACCAGATTCCAATATTGAAATCTCCAAACATAGGAATATGAATGCTTTCATAGCCAAGTCTATAATAAAACCAAAGGGCTCCCAGCAAAGCAAAAAGCGTTAATAAGAAAAATTTTGGGTTAACGTTGATTCCTTTGTTTTTTCCTTGTCCTTTCAGATTCATATAGTCATCCACTGCTCCCAAAATGGCGGTGGCAATTAGTGTTGCAATTGGTAGCAATGTTTCTTCTCTGCTAAAAAGTGAGTTTTCAGTAATGCCAAGTAGTTGAGAAAGGCTTGATAATAAAACCACAATTAGAACAGTTCCCCAGATTAAAATTCCTCCCATGGTGGGAGTTCCTTTCTTTTTTGCATGTAATTCGTTAAATATTACCGCTTTTTCTCCGGTAGTGGCTTTATCTCTTAATTGTTTTCCTATTTTATATTTTTTGAGCAGTTGAATAAAAGTGGGCGCAATGATTACCGCAATGATAAAGGCAAGAATTTGTGAGCCGAAAATAAGGCTTAAGTTTCTGATGTTTTCAGAAAAATTTAGAACATTTTGCATATTAATTGTTAGATCCAGAGATAACTTTGAAAAATCCATTCCGACAAAATTTTAGACTCCTCAAAACGCGAGGGGCTGTCTAACATTATGTTTAGGATTTTTTGTCCGCTATCATTTTCTATCACAGTTATTAAACATTCGCCAGCCAAATCTGTTGTACCGGTTTTTAAGCCTAAAACTTTCAAATAACTGCTCAATAAATTATTGGTTGAGGCTATTTTATGGACTTGATTCCCATCAATTGATTTAATTTCTGTTTCTTGTGTAATAACCGTGTTTTGAATAAATTGATTTTTTAAAATATATCTTGAGATAATCGACATGTCATGCGCAGTCGAGAACTGTCCTTCTTCATCAAATCCGGTCGGATTAACAAAATTACTGGAATACATTCCCAATTCTTTTGCTTTTGCGTTCATTTTCTTTGCGAATTCCGGAACAGATCCACTGTTATAATAAGCGAGTGCCAATGCGGCATCATTAGCCGATTTGATCAGTAATCCTCTTAATAATTCTTTTACTGTGATTTTTTCATTTTCCAATAAATATAATTTTGCCGGTTCAATTTTAGTCGCTTCAAAATTTACGGTTACTATTTCATCCAATTGATGTTCATCAAGAATAACCGCGGCAGTTAAAAGCTTTGTTAAACTTGCTATTGGCAATTGTTGATGAGCATTTTTTGAGTATAACACTTGTCCTGTTTCCAGGTCTAAACTGTAAATTGACTCAGCTTGCAGGATTGGCGCTATCTTATCGGGTTTTTTGATGGGATAAGGATTTGCCGGCAATTCGACTGTTAAATGCTCTTTGACTTTTAATTCAGGAGTTTCATTATGCAGCGAATCCAATGATAATAATGTCAGTAAGCTTGTTATCATTATTCAGTGATATTTGGTGTTAAAGTATTTTCGACTTCATTGTTTTGATTATTTTCAGACAAGCTATCTGTTTTATCACTTGTCTCATTAGTTGTGTTGGTGGCTGGAGCTAAGTAAAGCAAGTTGTTGAATGGGTCCGGTTTGGCTATTGATTTGAAATCCTTTCCCAGTTCTATAACGATTTTGCTGTTTGCTCTTCTTTCAGTTTCCAAATATTCACTCGGAATTCCTTCTACGGTAGGAGCATCAATCATAGATGTTATAACTTCAAGAGCCGACGGTTTTATTTTTTCCTCTTCTTCTGTTATGTAGGGTTCATAATAAATTACTGAATTTGCTTGGTCTCTGTTAGTGGCGTTACCATAATAGACAGTGTTAAGGCAATGTCTGCTGAGCATATTTAAATATGTTCCTGCTAGTCCCGGTGTTTTGGTTGCATTGAGAATTTGAATGGGGGCGGCTTCTTCAATGGCATCAGTATAAAAATAATTATCTGAAAAGTCGTGAATAATTTCTTCATCGGCAGGAAGCAAGACAGCGGCTCCTCCAAATAGTTCTCTATTCGGAGTATATAAAAATCCTCCGCAATTGGTGAAATCGTCAGAAATAACTTGAGTATGGATATTGTTTCTATTGATATCTTTCCCAACTCTTCCCAGTTCTATTATTTCAGCAACGGTTAAGTCTGATTCAAAACTGTCGCTTAATGAATTATAAAGATTTTTGATTCTTCCCACATCTGTTAACAATTCCATGCTTAGTGCTTTCTCTTTTGCCGCTGCTAAAATTTGTTGTTGTCTTTTTGCACGGTCAAAATCACTGGTTGTTTTTCGGCTTCTGGCATATTTCAATGCTGTTTCTCCATCCAGGGTTTGTCGGCCCGCCGGTAATTGAAATGTCTGATATCTGATGGTTCCATCGAGCGGATAATATGGGTCATAAATTGCTTCTTCCACATTAACTTCGATTCCGCCGAGTGCATCTATAATTTTTACAAATCCGTTAAAATCCACCATAATAATATATTGAATTTCAATTCCGGTTAACTCATTGATTGTATTTTTAAGTTTTTCTTGCGCAGTTTGTTTATCATAGCGGTTTAAATATGTGTCATAAATTTTATTAATTCTTTGACCACCCGTTTGTTTATCTTCAATATATAAATCTCGTGGTAATGAAAGCATTTTCACCTCATTGTTTTGATAATTCAAATTGGCAATAATTATAGTGTCGGTGAGATTGGCTCCATCATGTTGTGCTCCGCCATGTCCTATCAGAAGAAAATTGGTTCTGTTGTTTTGATCTGTTTTTAAATCTTTACCGAATGAAAAAACCAGTGATTCAAAGTTGAAGCTTTTGATTAAATTAATTACAAAAATAATCAGCACCAGAAGTATGAACAAACCTGTAACAATAGCTAATATAGCTACTTTTTTGGAGGCGCTATCGTTTTTTTTGGCTGTGTTTTGAGTTATCGACTCTTTTTTATCCTGAATTATTTTTTTTACTTTTCTAGTTTTGTTTCTAATTCTTCTTTTTTTGATTTTCATTGCTAATTATTCTTGTATAAATTATTTCTTTGATAATCCCAAATATTTTAATGCAAAATTTCTTAAATGAAAGTGAAAATGAAATTGAGCTTGTGTTTTTTTGATAATTATACTCTGATTTGATATTTTTTTTGACTATCAAGTTAATGATACTTAGAATGATTTAGAATTTTTATTAAATAAATATGAACCGTATGAACAATGTATTGAAAATTATGGCTGTCGGATCATTGGCAACGCTTGCTTTTGCAGCTTGTCAACAAGCTCCATCAACCGATATGCCACCAGAAGAAGTAATTCAAACCGGTCTATCAAATCTTTCGGAGGTAAACGCTTACAGTTTTGATATTTCCATGAATGCAGATTTACAAGGTCCTGAAGGTCAACCACCTGCGGAAGTTGACTTCAATATGGATGCTGAAGGATCAATTGATATCAACAATCCAAACGATCCTAAATTAAATCTTAAAATGAATGGAGACTTTTCTGCAGATGCTGATGGAGGTTCAGCTGAATTTGAACTAAGAATGAATAAAGAAAATGTTTATATGAACTTGATGTCTCTAACTGGTGAGGGTCAAGTTGAAGTGCCGGATGAAATGGTGTCAATGTTCGTTAACAAATGGTGGACATTGCCTGTTCCTCCGGAGGCTTTGGAAGAACTTTCAAACACATTACCGCAAGGAAATGATGAAAATCTGACACCTGAACAAAGAGAGATGAAGGAACTTGTTGATAATACAAATTTCTTTAAAGATATTGAATATGTTGGCTATGAAAATGTTATGGGAGTTGCAAGTTATCATTATACTGCAAATTTGGATAAGACAGCTTTTGCTGAGTTTATAACTGAGGCTGCTCAGATTGCAGGTGAATCGATCTCTGAGGCTGAAATGCAAGAAATTAATAATGGATTGGAAGGTATTGAATTTAATGGGGATATGTATGTTGCTCAAGATTCAATGATACTGAACAGGGTTAGTGGAACTGTTACCATAGATACTGAAGATCCGAATAATCCTACCGGGACTGTTAAGTTTGATTTCATTGCTGGAAATTTTGATGAGTCTGTAGTGGTTGAAGTTCCTGAAAATGCTACTCCCGTGCCGTTGGATCAACTATTTGGTGCTCCTGGAATGACCACTGTGCCGTCAACTACTGAAATACAAGTTGAAGGAGTGGAAGATGTTGAAGAAATTCAGATTGATCCATCCGGACAAGGTGAATTGGAAGCTGAATTCGAATTGTAAAAGCTTATAAATGGAACCCGGCTCGTCATTGGACGAGCCGGGTTTTTTTATTTTCATTTAATTTTTTACGAATAGTCTTTTTTTATGAGAAAAGATTATTTTTTTATTTTTTTATTATTCACATTTTTATTCGGAGTAAATGTTGCCGCAGTTTTTTATAGTTTGAATCTTTTGTTTTATCTTATTACGTTAGCATGGGTCTATTGTTTTATTGTTTTTTTTAATCAATTAAAATATTTTCAATTCTTATTGCTACTGATTGTTTTTATTATTGGTTTTGTTAGGTTTTCATATACATTGTTAGATTTTGATCATCGGAAAATTGAAAACTTTGTTGATATTGGTAATGCTTATATTCAAGCAAAAGTTATTAATGAACCCGATTTAAGAGAAGACAGACAATATTTGATTTTGGAGACAGAGGCATTAATTTTTGATGATAAATCATATTCGACCGCTGGAAAAATTAAAATAAAACTTGCTAGGTTTCCTGAATATTATTTTGGAGAAACTTTAATAATTGAGGGTGAATTGGAAAGACCGGAAAACTTTGATGATTTTAATTATGCGGATTATTTGGCGAAAGAGGGGATTTTTGTCATTATCAATAATGCTTTAATTGTGGAAAGAAAAAGTTCTGATAATGCAGTTGATTTGCTGTTAAATCAAATCTTTATTTTTAAACGACATCTTTTGAAATTGATAAATCAGAACTTTACGGAACCGGAGGCTGGTATTGTAGCGGGAATTTTACTTGGCTATCGAAAATCCATTCCCGATGATTTGATGGAAAATATCGGAAAGGTCGGATTGACTCATATACTGGCAGTTTCAGGCTTTAATATTACAATCTTAATAAATGCTTTCGCATTAATACTGCAAGGCTTTAACAGGAACATTAGACTGATTATTACTTTATCGGGAATACTTTTTTTTACTTTTTTGACCGGGATGTCTTCAAGTGTGATTAGGGCATCATTAATGGGATTATACTTTGTGATTGCAGGATTTTTACGTAGAGAAGGCAATGTAATGATAAGTCTATTATTAAGTTCTGTTATCATGATTATTTTTAACCCTTGGTATTTGAATTTTGATATTTCTTTTCAATTGTCGGTAACCGCCACACTTGGTTTGATTGTGATAATGCCGACTTGGCAGAATATTCGAATCTGGAAATTTTTGATTGATACTTTGCTGGTAACTTTGGCGGCACAGGTTTTTACTTTGCCCATTGTTGTGGATGCTTTCGGAGAGTTTTCATTAATTTCACCGTTAGCTAATATTATGGTGTTACCATTGATACCTTTAATGATGCTATTCTCTTTTTTGGCGGTAATTTCAGCAATAATATTTTGGCCATTAAAATATTTATTGATTGCATTTACTTGGTTGTCTGTTCAGTTGATGGTGAAAATAGTGGAAATACTGGCAAAATTTCCTAACGCTTTATTGGAAGTTGGAAAGATTAATTTATTTGTATTGATGATTTATATTCTTTTACTCTTATTTCTTTTCATAAATCCAAACAGGTGCAAGACCTAATTTTTTATCACGTTCTTCTTTATGAATGAGTTTCCATTCCGGAAATTCGAATGCGTATGAAACTATTTTAGTGCCGGGCTTTAACATTTTTGTTAAATCATTTTGGATTTTATCAATGCATTCAGGTAGCAGGTAACAAAAAACTACATCGGCATCTGATATATTTTTCATTTTAAAATTGGCGAATTTAATTTCTGCCTTTGATTTCCAAATAAACTTTCTGATCAAAGCATAAATATAAACAAGTGGTGACAATTCAAATCCTGTTGCTTTTGCGCCATATTCATTTGCAGCAATATAAACTATTCTTCCATCTCCGCAACCAATATCGTAAACACGATCTCCTTGTTTTATTTTGGAAAGTTTGATCATTTTACGGACCCTATCCATGGGTGTAGGAACGAAGGGTGCTCCATTGATCATGGCCATGATGGTGGGTACTGACACTAAGATTAAAATCGTCAGTGAAAAGATATTGTTAAAGTTTTGACTGGTAAGATATATAATCGGAATTAATACTCCAATTACCAGAAAGGTGCTTAATAAGTCTAGCATTTTAGAATTCATAAATGTATATATTTTGTTTTTGATTTTTATTTTTAGCGATGACTTTACTCGGTTGCATGTTTTTGATTGAGAAAGTGTTGCTAATGAGTTTGGTGCCTTTTTTACACTCTTTTTTTATTTTTTCCGCTACTTTTTCCATCATTTCAGGGTATAAATAACAAAAAATGTAATCAGCATCCGATAAATTCTTTTTATAAAAGTTGGCAAAATGAATTTGCACATCGGATTTTTCAATTTTCTTGAATAATATACTGAATAAATATGGAATTATTGAGATTTCGAAACCAATACCTTTGATTTGATAAGTTTTTTCCGCTTGAATCAAAAATCTACCATCTCCACAGCCAAGATCATATAATTTCGCATTTTTTTTCATTTGAATTGAATCCAAAATTGACTTAATCATTTTTTTTTGACTCGGTACATAAGGTGCTTTGGCAACAAAGAACAGTGTTAAGATTGTGATAAGCATTAAAACTATCAGCACTAAAACGCTACTTAAGACTATAATTTGAATTATTTCAGTCATTTGGATTTTTGTTTCCATCTATTCTATCATATATCTGAAGAATTTTGTACTTTGGATTCAATAATTTTCTTGAAATCTTTTGAATAATGTTTTTTGTTTTTGCTGTTTTTCAGCTTGTTAATAGCTAGCTCAAAAATACTTTGTTTGTTCTTTTTGCTTTTTAAAGCAATTTTTTCTTTAATTAATTTCTCTGTAATACTATATCCATTTTCATCAATTATTTCGGTATTTTGTAGTTTTTTTCCTTGTGAATTTTTTAATGTTTCGACTTGATTGGATTGAAAACTATTTTCTAATGAGATTTTAGTTTCAGTGGGAACCTCTTCCTCTTCTTCTTCATTTGTTGATTCGACAACTTTCATCTTAGCTTGTATTTTACTTAACTCCTCCACTTTTTTAGCATAACGAATTGCTTTGAGCGCTTGTTGGTGTCGTTGAGAATTAATACTATCTTGATAATATTTTTCAGCCCAATATTCTTGATCGAATTGGTCTTCGTTTTTTTGCTTTGTTTCTTTTTTCTTATTCGATTTTAGAACGGCATCTTGTTCATTTTTTACTGCTTTTTTTTCTTCAACTGTTTGTGTTTTATCTGATTTTGGTTGTTGTTTATTGGCTTCTTTTTCAGCTTCATCTTTTTCTTTGAACATTAAATCCAGAATTTGTTCCTTTTCATCATAAAGTGATTGGTAGAATTTAAAGTATTTATTTTTTAATTTTATGGAAAAACTTTCAAATACATAAGTTAAATTTTCTTCAATTGCTATTCTTTGTTCATACATTGCCAGAGCTTCTTCTTTAAAAGATGGATTTTTTTCACTTTCAAACCATTGAATACAGAAATTTTTAGTTTTAGCTGAACAATGTCTCAGTTTCGGGCCAAGCATTTTTTTGATATAGGCTTGATTTAACTCATTGTGCATTATTTCAAGAAGCTTGCTTCTTTGATTATCGTCCAAATTCCAGAAATCTTGATATTTTTGTTGTCTTTCAGCTTTAAAAGCTTTAAATTCAGCTATCAATTTGGGATCTTGATCAAGCGTTTCTTGATTTTCCAAATAGTTTTTAGTTTCCTGCGATAAGTTATTCATTTTGATGTTTAGAGGTTATCGGTGGTAGTGAAATTTCTTCGGTTTTTTTTAGTTGAAAAAGTGGTGGTTGAACTTGAACGGAATTACGGTTTTGTATTGTTTTAACAAGATAATTGGTTGTCTTATGTTTTTCTTTCAATTCATCTAAATAATTATCGATGTGAATATTCGAAATATTTGCAAGAGAGATCAGTTTTTTGAAATTAAATGAATTTGGAAGATGTAGTTTTTTTTCTACATATTCAAAAACATTTTCAAATAGAGATTGTATTTTGATATTCCATTCAGGATTAATATCTTTTCCGGTAATAAGCAATGATTTGATATTTGGATCAATAACATTCAAATTTTGTATGGATTTATCTTCCGCTATTTGATTTAAAATATCATCGGTATGAAGACTGGTTTCATTTAAATAGTTTTCAAGAACTGGATTGGCGATTAAAACTTTTTGGCCTTCCAAATTAGTTTTTTCCACGATTAAATGATCATAAGGATCAAGACCTGAACTATTTTCTGTCAAATCTATTATTGGATCGTCCAGATCAATAACTAAAATGAAATATTTTTTTATTTTTTTAGATAATTCATCTAAAATTTGTGTGATAATTTCGAGTGTTTTTACTGATTCAAATTCAAGTTTAAGTCGAAATAACAAATCATAAAAACCATTGAAATTGATTTTAATATTATGTTCTTGATAGTGATTTTTGATGTTTTCAAGGTCGTTTATTAATTCTTTGGTTTTTAGTTCAAATTGATCGTAATAATTGTTAAGGAAAACGGTGAAATTGGAAAAATTTTGATTTTTTGAATATAGATAAGCAGATTCACAGCTGCGAATTTTCAGATTTTTGTTCTCTTTTATTGATGAAATTATCAAGTCCATTGAATTATTTAGATCAATGCTACTGTAGACTTCTTGATTTTGCGGATTTATTAATTCCAGTTCAGACTTTGATTTTATAAGTTCTTCAAAGTTTTCGGGTTTTTGAATAATGAATCGGATGTCTGCATTTTTGGTTTTCCTGACTAGAGTTAAGTATTCAAATATGTCAGGGTGATTTAGATTTAATATAATTTGCAGCTTATTATAATTATTTTTGTTGAATCCATTAATTAATTGTTTAAAGGCGGTTATAAATATCTCCATAAACGCTATCGGACCGGATGCTCTGCCCATAGTTGAGCTGATAATGGCATTTCTGGGTCTTATTTTGGAAAAATTAATATTTGATTTTATTCCTTGTTGAGCATTAACGGACATTTTTTTTATTCCTTCCATTATATTGTCCAGATTATCTTGAAGAACAATCGTTTCTTCGGAATTAATATTTGGTAGAATTTTTTTTGATTTGTAAACGGAAAGCAGACTTTGATTTTCTTCACGGATAAACTTTTCAAGGCATTCATCAAGTTTAATTTCGCTTTGATTCGGAGAATAATATTTTAGTAATTTGTTAATTTCATTTTGCGTAAAATAACTTTTTTGTTGTGATTTGAAATTTAAATATTTCTTTTGTGTATCAAAAAGTTCATTTTCTTCAAGCAATTTATTGACTATTTTAAATAGATGTTTGGAACTTAGCTTGCTTTCTTGGCTTAAAGCAATAATGTCCAAATATTTTTCAAGTTGTTTTGATATATTGTTTAAAGATAATTCTTCCGATGTTTCAGAATTAGCTTGTTTAATTGAATGTAATATTTTCTCAAAATCATATTGTTCAATTTTTCCGGAATTTTTGATAATTTGAATATTCATTTGCGTCAATATTTAGTGTGAGGGATTATAGTCAGCACTATAAATAGTATTGGCTTGATGTTAACAGAATCATTTTTTGCCGAAAAGGGATTATTGTAAGTCGAGTTGACTTAATTCTGAATTTTCCAAACTATTTGTTTTTGAATTTTTCCGGGGATGCTAAATCCGGAAGCTTTTTTATGCCCTCCGCCACCAAGTTTTCCGGCAATCTTGGACATATCGAATTGTTCGTGTTGTGTTCTAAGGGAACCTTTGATGATATCTTGATCTGTTTCGTTGACAAGTATGGCATAATTACATTGATTTCCCGTACTTAAATAATCGATAATGCCTGACAATTCTTCTCCGTTACATTTATATTTTTGGACATCTTCTATGGTTACGGCAGATACAATGGAATTTTGTTCAGTTATTTTAAATGAAGAGAGTACTTCGCCCCATAATTTAAATTTTCTTTCATTGAAATTTTTAAAAAGACTATCAACGATTTGTGCTTTATCAGCTCCGGCTTGATAGAGCTTTTCGGCTATTTCAAGAGTCTCTGCAGTAGTATTGGTATGCATGAAACTGCCCGTATCAAAGTAAATTCCAAATAAAAGAGCTGTTGCAATGCTTGGATTGATTTCTTGTTTCCAAATTTGAAGTGTTTGATAGATGATTTCACAAGTAGACGAAATAGTCTTAGAGTGAAGATTTATTGTGCCGAATAGATTGTTAGATGCGTGATGATCAATGTTAATTATGGGATTGAAATTCGGTAAATCGGGAGCTAACTGAGGATATGCTGTTTGTTCAATGCTTCCGCAATCAACTGTTATTATTAAATCGAATTGTTGTAGATTAATTTTCTTTTCAAATACACGGTTTTTAATTATAAAATCGGAGTTTTCAGGCGGTTTGTCTACGCAGGCTGAAACTACATTCTTTCCCATTCTTTCCAAAACTTCTCTTAATGCAAGATTGCTGCCGATGGCGTCAGGGTCAGGATTGCGATGCGAAATAATGGCAATTTGTTCAGATTTTTTGATAATTTCAAAAGCTTTTTCGAATTCAACTTTTTTGATTTGGTTAGTTTGCTTCTTCATAAGGTCGAGCTTGATCTTTTTCCGGAGGATAAATTTGCTTTTTATCATCTTCATATAGAAAAATTGCTCTAACTGGGCAAGCTTCCGCTGCCAATTTGACATTTTCTTCATCATTGGCAGGTCCTATTATAATAGCTTTGCCTTCATCATCCAATTGAAAGACATCTCCGGCTATAGCTACACAGGGTGCCGCACCTATACAAACATTTCTATCAACTTGTACTAACATTTTTTTTAATTACAGGAAATAAAAATATACATATTTGTAGCTTTAAGCAATTGATTAAGCCATAGAGTTATGTTATAATTAATGGAAACATATGCGTATGAATAACATTGCAAAAATATTAGTGTCACTGGTCATTTTTGGTCTGGTTTCATTAGTTTCTGCAGCTCAACCTCCGGGTGTGACAACGGCTCCATATTCAATGACTTATACTGCGAAACTAAAAGATAATGCAGGTAATCCTATTGTTACAGCGCATACTGTCAGGTTTAGTATTTGGCAAAGTTCAGATTTTAGTGCGGGAGATATTGATGGTTCAGGAAATATCAATTTATTGGCGCCAAATTATATGGGATGGCAAGAGTCTTATAATGTTACTCCAAATCAAGATGGAATATTCACAGTTCAATTGGGTTCGCAAAATGTTTTGCCTAACTTTAACTCAGATTGGGAAAAATTTTTGCAGGTAGAAGTTAAAAGTGCGGCGAATGCAAATACGGCATTTGAAATTCTTGATCCTACCGGAAACATGTCTGATAGCCAAGATAGAAAGCCACTGACTTCTTCTCCTTATACA
>WJLA01000065.1 GCA_014728765.1 Candidatus Peregrinibacteria bacterium | reverse complement strand
GCTTTCCTGGTCGACATTTGCGCAAGAAGTGTTAGCATCAGCATAACTGCCAATATTTCCGTTTGTTAGTGAAGTTGCTCCAACATAAATCGCAAATGCCGAATTCATTTTAGTTCCGTTTGGAAACTCAATGCTATTAAAAGTAGCATCAGGCAGATTGTTGTCAGGTGGCGCACCTGATGGTTGAGCAAACACCAAAGATGCTGCAGATGTAGCAACGACCAGCAAAGATAAAACTATAGTAGACTTTCTCATTTTTATTTTTTATTAATCTATATATTCTATATCATATTTCAGCTTTTAGCAACAATAGAAAATCATAGAATTTGATATTACACTTGTTATCAAATATAATCATTTTAATTTAATCAAACAAACATGAAAAAAATATTAGTTTTTATCATACTTTCGATTTTCTTAATGGGTTGCCAAGAAGGAATCGAAAAAAATAATGATCAGGCAACTGTTTCAGATCAACCGGATGTGGATATCGAAATTGAAACTGAAACTGAAACTGAAACTCCTAAAGCTACAGTAACTGTTGAGCAAATTCCTCTTGATGAAAATGAATCTATCGACACGGGACTTTCAGGAGAGGAATATCAAGATGCCGATCAAGAATCGGGCTTCAATGAAGATGTATTTGAATTGCCTCCTACAAATGTTGATGATGAACTCGTGGACGCACCTGATGAAAACAGAGATGAAGAACTTGAAAGTGCCGCAATTGAGAGTTTAAAATCATTGGCTAAAGAGGAATGTCAAAACCTTGAGGATGAAAGCCTAAAGCAAGAATGCTTGGAAAGTTTATAAATCATCACAGTTTATAAAACATCAAAAAAGAGCCGCTGCATTGCAGCGGCTCTTTTGTTTCTTATAATTCATGACATAATGGTATCGAAATACCGGCTACTACAGCCGTGCCTGTAACATATGATCCATTTGGACATGTATAAATGCTGACAGGCCCCAATACATTTTTGGTAGGTGTTATTTGTTTACCCCAGTCATTACTTTCAGATATAAAATCTTTACCAACTTCTAAATCTCTTTTAAACTCAGAGTTATTTTCAATTTTAAGACCTCCTCCATGAGAAAAATATCTGTTTGGTCCACCCGGTTCTTTAACACTAACCGTGTCTCGCTTCAAGACCAAGTCAACGCCTTTAATTTCCAGCTCATCAGCTTTGAAATTATATGAAGAATTCCTTTCATAGCTGACATTTTGATTAATGGAATTGCTGTAATACGAATCAGTACCTCTTCTTTGTATTAATAATGAATTGTCTCTTGCTCCTATTGAAGTTCTGTTTGAACCGTTTTGATGAGACATTGAAAACGGTCCATACAAGCTTAGTGAGCTATTATTACTCAAGCTTCCGATTCTTACATCACCACCAAGCTGCTGCAACATAAGTGTAGAAGCAAAAGAGCCATTGCTTCTTTGATTTTTAACTTGTATTTCATTTGTATCTATTTCCATTCTGATAGCACTTCCCCATGGATTTCTTATATCGTCACCAATGATTAATGCCCCTTCCCACAGATTAAGCCCTGTACCAATATCATCTCCATCACCAAAAATATGCAATTGCTCTTCAGGATTTTGTGTTCCTATTCCAACTTTACCTAAAGTGAAAAGTGTACCGGAGTTATCAACAGAAAATATTCGAGCTCCGTTTAATGAACCGGATCTTGAAAAGGATAATCCATTATTTTCTGAAAAAACCAAGCTTCCACCAGTTGTTGGATTGATGCTGTCTTTTGCTCTTACATACAATGCACTATCTTGATTTCCACTTCTTTCTCCTACATTGATTCTACTGAAGGTCGCATCAGGAAAATTAGTTGAAACCGATGGTTTGCCACTTGGACCGGTTGCGGCGAAAGAAATTGAAACTGAAGCAAGCATTACAGCACAAATTGTAGCTGATATTAACTTATTATTCATGAGTATAAATTAAGATTATCTTAATATTATACAATAAAAAAAGTAATCATACAACTTTTATTCTTGCAAATTTTTGACTTACCTGGCCTTGTTCATCCATCACTTGCAGTCGTACCATTCTCTCTCCTTTTAATTCATATGTATAATTATATCGTGGCAAAAAACTCCAATTTGTATCGAACATTATGTCGGATTCTCCATTATAATTGAAATCCCATCGATATCTTAGTTTATCAGTATAATCGTCTGTAGAAGCTGTAGCATCAAAATGAAATCTGCCATTCTTTAAATTTTCAATCATCAAACGAGGAACTGGAGCACTATCTTCCAAAATTTCAATCTCTACACTTGAGGTTGAAGTGGCACCTTCAGGATCAACGGCTTCCATTCTGATAGTTTGTTTACCAATTTCTTGAAATCTATGTCTCCATATAGTTTTGTTTTTATAGTCAGTATCATAAAAACCATCGCCATTCCAATCAAATCTAAACCATAATTCATTCAAAGCATATTGATTGTCATAACTAAGACTTGTATCAAGCTTTAATATCGAATTGATTGGAGCAGTCAATTTATCTATAAAAAATACTGCTACCGGTGGTGTATTTTCCACTACTTTAATGTATTTGCTTGCAGATGATATCTCTCCGGCTTGATTTAACGCTTCCATTGTTATTTGATAGACGCCCGGCTCTTCAAACAAGTATCTGAATGATTTTGTCCCTGAAAAATAGCTTTCAAACTCGCCGTCACTGTTTATATCCCATCTAACCAGCGAATTTCTGGATACATCAGCTCTAAATTCAAAGACTGTTTCAGTTGTACCACTATCAACATCTCTACCATTTATAGCATTTTCTATCGAAAATGCCACATTCTCCGGAATTTGTTTTGGTGTAGGAGGAATTGGTACATCTTTTTTTATTCCGGATTCAAATGGATCATATAAAGGAGGTCTATAGTTACTGATAATCGGGTATTCCAAATTTTCATTTACTTGATGATTAAATCCGGGATTTCTCACTGAGCCCTGTCCACCTCGAAGATTTAAATTGGCTTTAGCAAAATTTCCGGGTGTTCCAACTATATTTTTTCCCAAAACATTATCCGCTTCAATTTCTTTATAGCCTGCTCCGGTGTCAGGTTGAAAAACTTGAGCTCCAATAGCGGTTGACCTAACTCTTGGCACACTAAAAATATCCTGAACATCTTGTGCTTTGGCATTACCTCCAAACAAAATTAGCAAGAAAGCAATAATGGATGCGCCAAGAGCTATTCTCAAAATATAATTGAGAATAGTTTCAATTTTTATAATTTGCTTTACTCTACTGTCATAATCAGAGTTTTGCATATATTTGTAAATTTAAGAGAGATTAAAATGACATAAAATAACAAAAAAGTCAAGAGATCGACTATTCAACTAAGAAGTTGAATTAATGCAATTGACTTTTATACTATTTATTCTAAAATTCAGACTGGTTTTATGAAAAATTATGTATAAGTTTGAACATATTCAAAGAGCTGACTACATGGATTTGCCTGATGATTTGGCTCTGAGTCTGCAAAGAATAAAAAATAGAGCGCCAACACAATATGGCTATGATTTGGAATTTAAAAGAGAGGCAATTGATGAGATTTATAATACAATTGCAGGAATCGCCAATCAGACAAGAATAAGTTTTGTGTATGATGGAAGGGGAGAGAATTTGTATTTAAAATTTCGACTGGCGGATTATTTCAGAATGGATTTTCAAAGAGGTCATTTTATGCAGCTCGGTCTACATTTAAAACCGCAAACCAAAGATGTGATAACTCCTGAATATGCCGGACATACTGAGAAAAAAGCCTTGTTTGTAAAGAAAACCCTTGAAAACCGCGGGATAAAAATCAAAGCAACGGATTCAAATCAAGCGCTCGATTTCAAATCGGAAATTCTGGTTTTCAGATCGCCTGAAGTCATAATAGCAGATCTGCATGAAATGATCAGAATTGCACTGGATCATTAAAGCTATTTAGATTTTCTACACAAATATTTCAATTCAAATATTTCAATTACTGTGCTAACTCCGGATTGTTTATAGGCTCACCATTCGGTCCGGTTATATTAGCTTCATTCATTTCTCCTTGAGTTGGAGCAGCTTGTTGTTGTAAACAAGCGACATTAATTAATTCAACTTGTTGATCATTCATGAACACCGGTATTGGTTCACATTGACCGGATAGTTTAATCAACTCAGACACAGCACTTTCTTGGCCGGCTGAAAATCCAGAGGCATAAACAAAATTATTTAGTCTAAAATATTCGTTGATTGCAACATAACCGGTGGCAAGCACCAACCAGGCAATAATTATGGTTTTTCCTATTTTATTTCCTTCCTTTTTCATTTTGGTTTTGGTTAATTTCTAAAACCAATTCTACATAAAACTAACAAGAAAGCAATGTTTGTCCTCTAATCCCTTTTAATTTCAATATTGATATTGTCAGGGACAGATGGAAGAGTTGGAGCCCACGCAGGCCAGCTGTGTATTTC
>WJLA01000064.1 GCA_014728765.1 Candidatus Peregrinibacteria bacterium | reverse complement strand
ACCAATATTGAAATTCGTTAAAGCTTATTTAAATACAAACTTTTGGATTTATATAGAAACATTTTTTTCAATATTGTTTGCAGCAATTTTTTTATACTACGGATTTTTCTAAAACCAGCAAATAATGACCAAAAAAATGCCGGATGACATCTGCGAAAAACTTTTAATAGCTCAAAAAAGCGAAATTAGTGAACATATCATTTACAAGCGCCTCGCCAAAGCAACAAAAAATCAAGATAATTCAAAGATTTTAAAGAAAATTTCGGATGACGAATTAAAACATTATAATTTCTGGAAAAAATATACACATAAAGATGTCAAACCAAATCGTTGGCAGATCAACAAATTTTATTGGATCACTCGAATACTTGGCCTCACATTTGGAATCAGATTAATGGAATCGGGAGAAGCCAGAGCGCAAATCAATTATGAAGAATTCATAGATCATATTCCTGAAGCCAAAGAAATCATCAAAGACGAAGAAAGACATGAACAAGACCTGATCAACTGCATCAATGAAGAAAAATTGGAATTCGTGGGATCTGCAGTACTCGGTTTAAATGACGCTTTGGTAGAAATTACCGGAACTCTCGCAGGACTAACCTTCGCACTTCAAAATACCAGATTGGTCGGAGTAGCAGGATTAATCACCGGTATTGCCGCCTCACTTTCAATGGCGGCTTCAGAATACTTGTCACAAAGAGCTGATGAATCGGAACAAGCATTTAAATCTTCAATTTATACTGGCGTTGCATATATTTTTACAGTAGTTTTTTTAATTTTGCCTTATTTTCTATTTGAAAACATCTATTTTGCATTAGCTACAACCAGTGCCATTGTAATAACCATAATTGCGATTTTTAATTTTTATATTTCAGTTGCCAAAAACTACAATTTTAAAAAGAGATTTTTCGAAATGGTAACCATTAGCGGCAGCGTGGCAGTCCTAAGCTTTCTTATCGGACTTGGAGTAAGAATGTTTCTGAATGTTGAAGTGTAAAATTCAATTGATTCCCATCAATAATTATATTAGCCAATATTTGTCATGTGACCACTTTCATGATATAATCATAAGATTAAATAATCAAATTAACATGAAAGAACAAGCTGAAATAAATAACCCCTCAAAAACGGAAACAACAAATTTTTCCCCCGAACAAGCACAACAAATATCAGAACAAAAAGAACATCAACCCGAAAACGAAATTGATAAAGATCTTACTGATCTTGAAAAGATCATTGCCCAAGAAAATATAGATATTTCTCCCAAAGATTTTAAAGAACTGCAAGAATCGGTAGGTTCATTATTTAAAAACTCAAGTCCTGAACTTGCTGAATATTTAAATGAATTAACACCGCAATTAACATCTTTATTAAAACACGTTGCGACACTAAGAGAGAAAAACCAAGACTATGAAGCACTAAATGCTTTGGTCAAATTTTTAGAGGAACAAATGAATCGTTTTGAAAACATCAAAGACAAAAAACTCAGAGATACTTTAACAGCTTATGTCGGATCAGTATTAAACATTGATAAAATTGAAAAAAGTTTAAATGCCAGAAAAAAAGTTGAAATGATGTCCGCAGGTGTTGACGTTATTCCGGTTGTTGGTTCAATCAAAATGCTTGGAGAATCAGCCTACGGAAAAAAAATGACCGGAGAACATTTAACAAACACCGGAAGAATCAGTCATGGAGCGGCAGCCACAGCATATCTTGGACTTGATGCTATCGCCGTTGCGGGATTAGTAACAGGTGGAACTGTCAGTGCAGTTGCAGAAGGAGGAAAGGTGGCGGCAACAACTGCCAGAATCGGCAGCAAAGGTGCAAGAATTGCTTCTACAATAACCAGATTTGCAGCATTAGCAAGAAAAACAACCGGTGCAAGAAAAGCGTCAAAAGCACTTTTCAAAGTTGGAAAACTGGTTAGAAAATATCCGAAACTAACCGGAGCAATTGCCAAACTTGCTGAAAAAAGAAGAAAAGTTCAAATTGGATCTGTCAAAGAAATCGGAATGGATGCTGTAAAAACGGCCCGTAAAAAAGGACGGGAAAAAGATCCCAACAAAAAAATCATTAAACTGGCCAAAAAAAGAGGAGGTAAATCTTTACCAAAAGCGGCATAATTTTTTTCGGATTATACTTGTTAAAATTTCCAAGAAAAGTATATTGAATATGCAGAGTTCATAATTTTTTAATGACTTTCAAGCAACAAATACCCAACCTAATTTCCTTAGTCAGAATTCCACTGGGAATTTTGTTTTTTATATTATTTAGTTTCCAAAATTCGATTGCTATTTTAACTGGAACAATAATCATTATAATATCCGGCTTAACCGATCATCTCGATGGAGCAATAGCTCGAAAAAACAAAATATTTAGTAGTTACGGAAAAATAATCGATCCATTTTGCGATTTCATTTTTTTCTTGTTCGTTTTTATCAGTTTTTATTTATTAAACTATATTCCTTTACCAATTATTCTGATTTTTTTGGCAAGAGAAACAATCATGTACTCCGTAATCAGACCACTCACTGCCAAAAAAAATCTAAATACTGCGGCAAAATTACCGGGAAAAATCAAAACCGTCTTTCAATTTTTCACAACCATCACAAGTTGTTTGTTGATTATTTTTAACTCAGAACTATCAATCAATCTAGATTTGGTAACCTATATCACTGTATTATTTTCATTAAGTGTTACAATTTCCTTTGTTTCACTTTATTGGTACATCAAACCTATCTTGAAAAATGAAAATAGAAAATAAAATCAAATTAATAACACTACCAATTGTATTATTCATTATCATTCTTGGAGCAATATTTTTCGACCAAGATCAAATTAAAAAATTTATTGAAAACAGTGAATATCTTGCGCCACTAGCTTTTATAATTGTATATACACTGATCACGGTTTTATTTCTTCCCGGCTCAGCCTTCTCAATTCTGGGTGGATTATTGTTTGGTTACCTCTGGGGAACTCTTTATATAGTCATTGGAGCTACGATCGGCGCCTCTATTGCTTTTATGATAGGACGATATTATGGACAAGAATTCACTTCAAAACTCTTGAAAACCAAATTCAAAAAACTGCAAAAATACAATCAAAAACTTGAAAATAACGGATTCAAAACAAGTTTATTTTTAAGATTAGTCCCCCTTTTTCCATTCAATGGATTAAATTACGCATTAGGTTTAACGAAAGTAAAATTTAAAGATTATTTCTTCGCCACTTTTATTGGTATCATTCCCGGAGCATTTGTTATAGCAAATATTGGAGCAAACGCAACAGATCTTCGCAGTCCTACCTTTTATTTGTTCATAGGATTATTTATTCTGATGATGTTCATTCCCAATATATATAAAAAAATAAAGAATCATGAAAAATTATGACATCATAGTGATAGGAGCAGGATCAGCAGGATTAAATGTTGCAGTTTTCATGAACCAAATAGGACTACAAGTATTACTCGTGGAAAAAAACAAAATAGGTGGTGATTGTTTAAATTACGGATGCATACCAAGCAAAGCCTTGTTAAGTATTGCTAAAACGATCGCTTCAGGCAAAAATTCCTCACATTTCGGCCTAAAAATTGAGGGAAAAACTGATCTGAAAAAAATCGCAAAAACCATTAAAGAAAGACAAAATATCATCAAGAAACATGAAAACCCAAAATTCCTTCAAGAAATGGGGATCGATGTTCAAATTGGAGAAGCAAAGTTTTCCGGGACTGAACAAATCAAAGTGGAAAAAAACAATTTCAGTGCAAAAAAATTTGTTATAGCTACCGGTTCTCGCCCTAATATCCCCTCAATCAAAGGAATTGAAAATATAAATTATTTCACTAATGAAAACATTTTTGAGAATACAAGCTTACCGAAAAATTTACTTGTAATCGGCGATGGACCAATTGGCATAGAAATGGCTCAAAGCTATCAAAGACTCGGCAGCCAGGTCACAGTTGTTGGAAGAAATAAAACTATCCTTTCCAAAGAAGACGATGAAGTATCAAAACTAATGCAAAAAATTCTTGAAAAAGAAGGAGTTAAGTTCATCCTAAATTCTGAGCCGATAGAGTTTAAAAACAAAAACAGTTTAATTTATCAAAACCATAAAAAAGAAAAAAATGAGATTAAATTCAATCAAGTATTAATTGCAACAGGACGCAAAACCAATCTTGATCTCAATTTAAAGAAAGCCGGTGTAGCATATAATCAAAAAAAAATCATAACTGACAAACACTTAAGAACGACCAATCCCAACATTTATGCTTGCGGCGATGTAAATGGAAACTTCATGTTCACACATTGGGCGGAGACAGAAGCAGCCTTGGTCATCAAAAACATTTTAAGTCCTTTTAAAAAAAGCTTGGATAAATCGCAAATAAATTGGGTAACATATACCGATCCTGAAATTGCCACATTTGGAATTAAACCTAAAAACAGCACCTATAAAACAATAAAAATAGATTTGAAAGACGTGGATAGAGCTATTGCCACAGGAATAAATAAAGGATTTTTAAAACTCTATATTCAAAAAAACAAAATAATCGCCGGCACCATGATTGCTGAAAACGCCGGTGAAATAGTTTCAGAATTAATTCTTGCAAAAACTATTAAATTACCTTTCAAAAAAATGTTTGATAAAGTATATGCATACCCCACAATGAATAGAAGTAACAAAAAAGCGGTCATGGAATATATCAAACAAAAATTATCACCAAAAACTATCAAATTTTTAAACTTAATATTTAAAATTTTCAATAGATAACAATTTTTGTTAAACTTAAAAACTATAAATAACCCTAAATTTATGACATATCAATTGCCCAACTTACCGTTCAAACCGGAAGATTTATCAGCCCTTTCCTCTCCTGAAACATTTGAATTCCACCACGGAAAACATCACGCAGGATATGTAAAAAAACTAAACGACGCAGCAGAAGGAACAGAATATGAAGAATTGGATTTGGAAGAAGCAATTAAAAAATCACATGAACTAAACAACACCAGCATTTACAACAATGCAGCTCAACACTGGAATCACAGCTTTTTCTGGAATTGCTTAACCAACCCTGAAGACAGCAACTTGAACGGAGAAATTAAAACAAGAATAGAAAAAGATTTTGGAAGCTTCCAACAGTTTCAAGATCAATTCACAATGGCAGCCTGTTCACTTTTTGGTTCAGGATGGGCATGGCTGATTGAAAATGCAGATCAAAAACTTGAGATAATTCAAGCTGCCAATGCTGACAACCCCTTGATTAACGATCAAAAAGCTTTACTTACAATCGATGTATGGGAACACGCTTATTACATTGATTATAGAAATGCCAGACCGGAATTCGTGAAAAAATTCTGGAATGTTGTCAACTGGAATCAAGTAAATGAAAATTTAAAATAATGATTAATCAAAGAGTTAAAATTGCAAACAAAATCATTCAAGATGTGGGAAAAAGCATCAATCAAAATTTTTATAGTGTTTTTAAAATAGAAAAAGAAATCAAACCGGACAAAACTTTCGTTACTGGAGAAGACAAAAGAGCTGAAAAACAAATCGTAACAAAAATATTGGAACACTTTCCAGATGATGGCTTCATAGGTGAAGAAGGAGCTGATAAAAATTCGAAATCCGATTTCACCTGGATACTCGACCCCATTGATGGAACCTCAAATTTTGTTTATCGTATTCCCTTATACACTTCTTCACTAGCCTTGCGCTACAAACAGCAAACTGTGGCAGGAATAATTTATCTGCCATCATTTGATCAACTTCACTATTCGATTAAAGATCAAGGTTTTTTCACTGAAAACAAAAAAAACTCGGTAAGTGAAACTAAAAAATTAGCTGAAGCAATGACCTTGTTTGCAATACCTCACAAAGACCAATTATTGGAAAAAAATCTAAATCTCTATCCGGAAATACTCAAATCCACCAAAAAAATCAGACTTTTAGGCTGTGTTTCATATGAAATGTTACAAGTTGCAATCGGTCTTTGCGATGGTTTGGTTAACATCGGTTCCACAGCGTGGGATGTAGAAGCTGCCGTCTTGATGATAAGAGAAGCTGGAGGAGTGGTTTGCGACTTTGAAGGTAAAGAATGGACACCCCAAACCGGAGAACTGATTGCCACAAACAAAAACTTAAAAGATCAATACTTAGAAATAGTTAACAATACATTAAAATGATTATTCCCAGTGATATTCCAAATCAAAAACAATCAACTTTCTCCCAAAACTATCAAAATATAACCAAAGGAACCAATAAACTGTTTTTATTTGCGGGTGATCAAAAAATAGAACATTTGAATGATGACTATTTTGGCAAAAACATTACTCAAGAAGATAAAAATCCTGAACACCTTTTTCAAATTGCTTCACAGTCAGAAATAGGATGCTTTGCCACTCAATATGGACTAATTACCAGATACGCCAATAAGTATCCAAACATACCCTACATTGTTAAAGTCAATTCTAAAACCAATGCAACAAAAATGGATCCACTGAGTAAAGCTTTGGTTGACATTGAAGACATTATTAAATTGCGTGATAACGGAGTAAATATAGTTGGAATAGGTTACACAATTTACCCCGGTAGCAAATATGAAAACCAAATGTTTTCAGAGGCGGGACGTTTGATTGCTGCCGCTCATCGTGAAGGATTAGTCACAATTATTTGGTCATATCCTAGAGGAAAACACATTACTGACGAAACAGATCCACACTTGATTGCAGGCGCAGCGGGAATTGCAGCTTGTTTAGGTGCAGATTTTGTAAAAGTAAATCTGCCGCGCAAAGCCGAAGATCCTTATGAAGCACTCAAAGAAGCAATTCAAGCTGCCGGAAATACAGGACTCATCACAGCCGGAGGATCAAGCAAGCCTGCAAAGGAATTTCTAGATCAGACAGCAAAAATCCAACATGCCGGTGCTGCAGGAAGTGCAGTAGGAAGAAACATCCACCAAAAACCGTTAAAAGAAGCAATTGAGTTTTGTTCTGAAATTGCAAAAACTGTATACCATCAAAAATCCTGATGAATAAAAAGTTGATTGTAGGAAACTGGAAAATGAATTTAACTGTCAAAGAAGCCGTTAAATTAGCTAAACAATTAAAAAATGCCGAACTGAAACTTAAACATTCAAGCATCTGCGTATGCCCATCATTCAGTGCAATCTCTGAAGTAAGCAAAATTCTGAAAGACTCTCAAATCGGCATAGGAGCACAAAATATCAGCTATGAATATAAAGGTCCTTTCACAGGAGAAGAATCAGTTCAGACAATACAAGAACTCGGAATCAACAAGTGCATTATTGGTCATTCCGACAGACGACATAAACTTTCAGAAGACAATAAAATTATTGCCAGAAAAGCTAAATTGGCTTCAGACTCCGGAATGCATATCATTCTATGTATAGGAGAAACATATGAAGCATGGAATATGGGCAAATCCAAAGAATACTTAGAAAAAGAACTGGAATCGTCAATTGCCCTGATGACACGTTATGACCATCTAACCATAGCCTATGAACCTGTGCACCATATTAGCACCAATTTACAAAATTCAGATATAAATTTTGACGAAGTGGAAAACATGCACAATTTCATTAAAGGAATCCTAAAATATGACTTAGGCACAAAAACGGCTGAAAACATTCATATCATTTATGGAGGATCGGTAAATTTGGAGAATATTAATAATTTACTTGATAAAACCTCCTTTTCAGGAGTATTTGTAGGAAAGAGCTCAATCAACTGTGAACAATTTATTAACATAGCCAAAAAAGTCGATCAAAATGGTTAAAAAAGGTGCATTATACAAGTTGATCAAATCACTTACCAAGTCTGAAAAAAGATATTTTAAAATCTCTTCCGCCGAAGAAAGTAAAAATTATCTGGCGCTCTTTGACTTTATTGATAAACAAAAAAAATATGACGAAGAAGCCGTAAAGAAGCATTTCGTCGGAAAAACATTTATTAAACAATTGCATGTAACCAAAAATTATTTAAGTAAATTAATTCTAAAAAGCCTTAAAAACTTTCACCAAAAATCTTCCAAAGATATTGAAATTAAGAATTTGCTACAGGATATTGAAATTCTATATAAAAAAGATCTTTATGACATCTGCGAAAATGAAATTGAAAAATGCATCAAATTAGCCGAAGAATATGAAAAATTTCCAAGCCTTTTGGATGCTCTGAATTGGAAAAGAAAGCTCTTAATAACAAGATTTGGTGCCACAGAATCAAGAAAAGACATAGACAGCATTATAGAAAAACAAAATGATACTTTAAAAAAACTTTTCAATCTCAATGAATATTACGAACTAACTGCCAATTTCTTTGAGTATTTCCAAACCGCCAGTCAATTAACACCAACCGTTTATACTTCCCTTTCCAAAAATCCACTGATAACAAACCCGGACAATGCCTTAACCTTTCAATCAAAAGTATTATATTGCAACTTACTTTTTTCTTATCAAATCTACAAAGATCGTAATTATCAGGCGGCATTTCAAAGTCTCGAACATTTGGTGGCATTGCTTGAAAGAAATCCGGAGTTTTTAAGAGAGGATCCTGAAAACTATATAACTGCAATAAATCATCAAATAGAGATTTTACTTCATACGAAAAAATATACAGAAGTTTCCGAACTGTTTGAAAAAATCAGAAAAGCTCCAAAAAAATTCAACTTCAAAGAACAAAAAAGAGGGCTTATCAAACCGATTTTACAAACATATATTCATGAAATAGACCTTTTTAAAAATACCAATCAAATTGATAAAGCAATTGCCAAAATTCCTGAAATTGAAGATTTACTAAAAAAATATAAAACCAAAACTCTTGATGATTTAAGAATTATTTTCTTTCTTTATTTTGCCTATCTTCACCTGTTAAAAAAAGAGCATCAAAAAACAAGATATTATTTGGAAAAAATTGAAAAATATCCTGATACAAATAATAATTTTGAACTACACTCTCTGGCTCATTTCTTAAAATTAATGAATGAATATGAAATGGAGCATTTTCAAGCATTGAACAAATTGGCCGGAGCAACCAAAAATTTTATTAAACAGTACCATCGACCAAGACCGTTTCAAAAATTATTGATAACCTTTTTTCAAAAATCTGCGAAAAACTACTCTACCGAAAATTTAATCAGCTTAAAAACTCAATTGGAAATATTAAACAAAGACCAAGACTTTGATAAAGCGCTTGAAAAAATCGATTTTATTAACTGGATCAACGATCAAATATATGAATGATTACAAAAACAATCTAACCGAATTACAATATCAAGTCACCAGAAATGGTCAAACTGAAAAGCCCTTTTCAGGAAAATATCTTGATCATCATGAAGACGGATCTTATCATTGTATATGTTGCGGACAAGAATTGTTTTCTTCAGATGCAAAATTTGATTCCGGATCCGGATGGCCAAGTTTCGATGATCCGATTAATCAAAAAAATGTAAAATTATTGGCTGATAACAATCATGGAATGAACAGAATTGAAGTTAAATGCAACAATTGTGATGCCCACCTGGGACATGTTTTTCCGGACGGACCAACTACAACCGGCCAAAGATATTGCATTAACTCTGCAGCCTTGGATTTTAAATCTAAATAGCATGAAATATAATAAATTGGTTCGGAACAAAATACCCGACATTATCAAAAAACAAAACGAAACACCCATAACTCATATAGCTAACAGAACTGAATTTCTTAAAGCTTTAATAGAAAAGCTGGATGAAGAATGCAAAGAATTCATACAAACTCCCAATATTGAAGAATTAGCCGACATTTATGAAGTTCTGGAAACATTAATGCAAAGGATGGGAATTACCGAAATTGAACTGAAAGCGGTAAAAAAATCCAAACAAAAAGAGAAAGGAACATTTTCCCAAGGAATAATACTTGATGAAATAAAATAAAATAAAATGAATATGAAAAAAACAAATTTACCTTCAAGTCCATCACAAAGTGATCTGATTGCTAGCGAAATCAGTGGAAAATATAATCTTCACAATCAGGAAGAAATGCTGGATCCTATATATGATGATGAAAAAACTGATGTAGACAAAGAATCCATCCCGAACACAATCAAAACCAGACCTGCTCCATCACCAATTCCAATTAGCAATGACATAGATGAAGAAGCTCCGGACACCTGGCGCGATGAATTCATTGCAAGAGAACCGAACCAGCTACTTGACGCGATTGATGATGACGAAGATTCTGCTATTAAAGCAGACGTTTACAAACAAATTAAGGAGCACTTTCAAAACATCAAAAATGAATTTTAAATCCTTTTAATTCAACTCCTGATTTTTTTAAAACAAAGTTATCAAATCTGCTCATATTTCTACCTGTAACATCAACAGATTCATGAAGATAGAAAGTGTTTCTTGCTTCAATATCTTCAGATATTTTTGAAGCTACGTTTACAGGATTGCCTGCAATATCATAAAATCCATTTTCCAATGGAAAAACAAAAACTTCACCTGAAGCCAAACCTATACTATAACTATAACCATTATTGTGAAGCATAGCTTGCAAATCTTCTGCAAAATCGATCGCTCGATGATGATCTTCGCAAACAAAAATTCCCAAATCACCGTTTGATTTAATCATGTTTACTCCATCTCTCGATTTTACCATACTAATTAATGAATTAACGGTAACCCACTCAGTCAATTCATTTAATAAAAATTTATTTCTTTGATGATATACTTTCAGCACAATCACCGCATTATTATTAAAATATTTTTTTATTATCAAATTGTCTTCAAAATCATCGAAATCACCACTTTTTAAGTATTGATGAAAATCCGAACTGAACGGTGCGGGATAATCACAGCTAGCAGATCGTTTGGAATAAAAATTCAATTCAGTATAATTTAGTCTGAAAAATTTTTTGTTAAAATTCAAATCATCACGAACATCCATAAACTCACTTAATTTATCAAGATCATCTGCAAATTCCTCAGAAACAACAATTTCTCCTCCTGATGTAAAATCTTCCGCAACCATTTCAACATATTCAGAATCCTCTCCAAAAAAACCATTGCCTATCTCCAAAAATTTACCTTTATGCAAAGCAATACCCACCTGTACTTCTGAGGATTTAGCTATCTCTTGCTGTGCCGAAACAATCTGTTTTATTACATCAAAACTTCCAATACTATAGTCAAAAAACATTTGCGTATTATCAGCCGCCCAAACGCCCACTCCTTTTCCACCAATATATTTTCCATAGCCGTAAATAATTTCCTTTGGATCGTTAATCAGCTTCATTACCTCTATTAAGCTTCTTTTTTGGCTCAGTTTACTCAATCCTGCAGAATCAGAACTTAGCAAAACCCCTTCTCTGATATAATCACTCAAAATTTCTTGATGATCATAATCAGTTTGATTTGATAAAACCCAATTTTTAATTATTTCAGACGGTATAGGACCGGCAATATCTTGCCTTAAATCAGCAAGGCCAGCCACAATTAAATGCTTTTCTTTCATAAATCCATCATATCGTCTTTTGACTTATCTTTCAAAAAAATTTATAATAACTAGATATAATCATCAAAATGAACTGGATAAGTATAGTATTATTTGCGGCTTTATTTCACGCAATTGCCAATATATTTGACAAATATATCATCAACCATGAAGTCAGAGATCAATACTTGGGAGCTTTCACTTTTGGTTTAATTTCCTTTATTTTGTTCAGTAGTGCCAGCATAATTTACGGTTCATTCTCACTAGACCCTTTTGTCATAATCAGTGGAATATTCAGTGGCATTGTTTACACACTCGGAGCATTTTTATATTATAAAACACTTCAAGAAGAAGAGGTATCAAGATTCATTCCTATTTTATCATTCAGTGCTGTTTTCACAATGTTGCTCGGTGCCATAATCCTCAAAGAAGAGATTTCTACAGTACATTACATCGGAGCAATACTGGTTTTTTCGGGAATTATTGTAACAGCGCTCAAACATCTAAACTGGGATCTTTTCAAAAAAACATCAATCTATTTGGCATTAACCGCGGCTTTTTTATATGCAATTAAAAATATTCTTACTAATGTAGCATCCATCGAAAACGGTGTCTTCGGGCTAACTATCTGGATAGGAATAGGCGCATTAATCAGTTCCATTTTCCTGAGAATTTTTCATCATCATAAGTTAACTGAAAAAATAGAAAAAAAAGGTGCTCATCACTTAATAATTGCTTGTTTATTAAATGTAATAGCCTCTTTATTATACACAATATCACTCGCTATTGGTCCTGTTTCTCTTGTGCCATTTGTTCACAAAACCCAAATCATCTTTGTTTTTATTTTCAGTGTAATGCTGGATATGTTTAAACCGGAAATACTTGAAGAGCAAATTTCCAAAAACATTCTTTATCAAAAAGTATCAGCTATTTTTCTGATCCTGTTCGGTAGCTTTCTATTAATTTAGTCGCTCTGGGCCCACACATCACTGCGCGGACCCATTAAAGCCTGTCAACCAACGAAAGTCTCAACTTCAGCCATTTCGCTTGAGCAAATATAACGGAAGGACGACTTAATCGCTTCATCGATCAAAGCAAGACGTGGATCACAATGATCCAAAGGACGACTGACCAAGAGAAAAATTACCAAACGGATCAACATCTGTAGCTTGATACTTCTACCACGGACCTTAACCGATGTGTTGCAAAAGTCCCAAGACTTCAGATAATCAATCATAAAATCTTCTGATACATTCACCCCTTTTCCCGGCACAACTATCTTTTTATTTCCATCTACAACCTGACTCTGAAAATAGTAGGCAATCTCGCGCAACAAAGCGCCGGCAGTGTTGTTTTGTTTTTTGAGTGTAATCAACTCTTCCACTAAACTCTCGACGGAAATCTCTTCTCCGCCAAAATGAATCTTTTCTTCACCCCAATACATCGGGGCCATAAATTTGTGATCAGAGTCAATTTCACCTTTCACAACCAGAAATGGTCGCATCCATCTTACTCCTCTTTTTTAACAGACCCTCAGAACAAGACTGGCAAAAGCCAAAGCTTCACATGTCTTAGAACATAAGCTGTCGAATTCTAATCAAAAGCTCAAAAAAGTCAAGCTCCTAGACTTTTTTAATAAAGAGCATTAATATCATTTAACTAAACTAAATCTATGAACTGGATCGACCCAATTCTGATCAATATCGGACCAATCAGTATTCATTGGTATGGAGTAATGTATGCATTAACCTTCATAATCGCATATTTTCTCATTCATAAGTCACGAATTACCAAATCTCTCGAGCTTGACTCAAATCAAAAAGATAATTTTATTATTACGGTAATTCTAGGAATAATTCTCGGTGGCAGAATTGGTTATATACTTTTTTATAACTTGGAATATTATTTGGAAAATCCACTTAAAATGCTCTTTGTCTGGGAAGGAGGTCTCTCTTTTCATGGAGGACTGCTTGGAGTTATGATTGCTCTATTTTATTTTTCCAAAAAACACCAAATCAAATTTCTAAAACTATCCGACATTGTCACCTTAATTGCACCGATCGGTATCTTTTTCGGCAGACTTGGCAATTTCATCAATGGTGAGTTATATGGACGAACTGCTGAAACTTTTTGCCTTTATTTCCCTACTGACCCTGAAAACTGCCGCTACCCTTCACAACTTTTCGAAGGATTATCAGAAGGACTATTACTATTTATAATTTTATACTTAATCAATAAAAAATCACCGAGACACGGAATAATATCAGCCGTTTTTCTAATTTTATACGGAGTATTCCGAGTCATTGCCGAAAACTTTCGACAACCGGACCCACAAATTGGCTTCATTGCGAGATCACTAACCCTAGGACAAATCCTTTCATCATTAATGATTATTTCCGGAATTATTCTTTACATTTTCATCAGAAAAGGTTATAATAAGAAGATTACTTAACCAAAATAAAATGGGTATTGAACAATATTTGCCTAATCCTCTCGAATGGGTGGGAATTCAAGAATCTGAAGATGAAAGACGCGGAGTTAAAAAAGCTCCCGGCATTCTGGGAAGCATTGTTGATACTGCCGAAAAATGGGGACTCAAAATGCCACCATTTTTAAAAAAAGCTCTTGGTGTGGAAAAAGAATCAAAAAAAGAAAGAGCTGGACTTTTCAGCAATGTCATGGAAGGATTATTAATCAGACAATTCCCCACACTTTCCAAATGGAAAGATGTTGGTGAAATGGTTGGTCTGATTGAAAGAGGTCCGGAAGGGCACCCACTTCAACATGAAATAGAAAATATTACAGCTCTTTCAATGTTCGTTCCGGATGCATGGCTAAAAAATTTAACCGACCCTTTAGCTGAATCTCAAGCTTTTCAAACACTAATTTCATATTACGATACAATTTTTTGGGCAAGTGGTGTTACAGCTTTGAAAATTCCATACATTCAAAATCCCGATACACTTTTGGAAAGAGTTAAAAAAGGAGAACCGGACGCTGTCATAGACTTTCTTAGAGTAGTCAACCAAGATATCGCCTCCGGTGCAGTTACTCTGGAAAAAATTGGTATTACATAAAAAAATAACTTTAAAATAATGACTAAGTCAGAACAATTACAAAAAGAAATTATCAAGCTGTTAGAACTTTCTTCAATGGATGAAAAAGAAAGAATGCTTTGGACAATTCTGATGCCAAATATGGAAGAGTCTGAATTAAAACAGCTACACAAAACATTAGAAAAAGAAGTTAATGCTTTAACCGACATTTACGTTGAAGCAATCAAAGAAAGAAAAAAACACAAACGAAAACAATGAAAAATCTTTTCGAACAAGCAGCTGAAACCTTAAATAAAATTTCGCCTGCAAGTTTCACCAGAAAAAAAAGATTATTAATTAAAGAGCTGTTGTTTATTTTAAATACAGCTCCATTTTTATCACCGACTGAAAAAAATCAACTTGCCCGTGCCATCCCTTCTTTCAGCGAAAGAATGATTGAAAGTCTCAAAAAAACAATCATTCGCGAAGGTGTAAGATTCTTTAAAGATTATCATGCAACAAAACAATAATCCTGAAAAAATCATCCATGCTCCCTTGGAGTCAAAAGAAAAAACTCCAGAAGCAATCGAAGAAACCAAAGCCGATTTAATCAAGCTGAGTTCCGAAATTGAAAGAAGTCAATTAATATCTCCGGAAGAATTGGCCAATGATTATCAAATAGATATTTCACCCGAAACACTTGCAAAAACAGCTGAATCAGATCAAAGATTAATTAAAAAAGCTTTTGAAATAGCAAAAAAAACATTAGATTAATTTTTTCTCAATTTGT
>WJLA01000063.1 GCA_014728765.1 Candidatus Peregrinibacteria bacterium | reverse complement strand
TTCTTTATCTATGCCATTGTCATCTTCAACTTTCGTTATATTGTAATCTCTGAAAGTCATTAAATCAAAAGTGTTTTTGTGATATGTTGCATTTTCATCATCGGTATTTGAGGCACAAAATTCTTCGATAGAATTGAATATAGGAAATAAACCATTTAGAGTAGTAAAAATAAACTTTGCATTATCCTTTAATGATTGAGAAACATTTTTGAGTATTTCGTAATTCATTTCGTCTGTTTCCATTAATGGAAAACCGCCTTCGCACATCATTATTGCAACATCAAATTGTTTGTTGAAGGGCAGATTACGAGCATCATGCCTTAAAAAATCGATTTGCAATTCCTTTTGTTTTGCCTTTTCTCTTGCTTTTTCAAGTAAGGACTCCGATAAATCAATGCCTGTCATTGAATATCCTCTTTTTGATAATTCAATGGCATGGCGACCAGTACCACATCCTATATCTATGATTTTTAGTTTTTTATCATGATTAATTTCTTTTTCAATAAAATCACACTCGCCAATTGTCCCTTGTGCAAAAGATTCATTGTCATATTTTTCACCGTAATTTTCGAATAAGGTTTCGTACCACTGTTTCATATTGTTATCTGTTTTTTCAATACAATCATGTATTCTTATAAGTCCTTTTTAAGATAAATCATATCAACAAGTTGAATGTCGCCGTCAAACATAGGGTGGTCATAATTATCTGTAAAAAAATTCTCAACTCGATGTGACTTTTTAAATCCACAGCCTTCATAAAATGACAATATTCCAGGCGTTTCGCCTGTGCCAACAAGCATTGTTCTGTAGGCTTTTTTGTAGTAATCAGAAATAAAGTTAATCAATGTTCTTCCGTACCCTTTGCCTTGATATATATCATATGTTGCTATGTTCTTTAACTCGCAGGTTTCGCTATTTATTGGCATAACAACACAAACACTTTTCAAATCATCGTCAAACAATGCAAACAAATCTCCACTAGGTAAATATTTGTCAATCATATTTTCCTGCTCATCCGCTAACAACAGTAAGTCAAGGAACTGCTTCTTATTTTCGGTAATTTTTTCTATTCTCATCTTAATATGGCTCACTCATAAAAATTCTTTGCTTTCTTATTTATGTGTCAAGGTTGCAGGTCGGGGGGGTGCATGACGCACAACGTCTTGCGAATATGCGAAGTTGGCCAACGGCCAATTTGGGTGGAGCGAAGCGCAACCGCATATTTGCTGTTAGGCGATGCAATATACGGAAGCTTATCATGGACTATTAATATTCGGTATTTAACTAGATTGTATACTCCCAATATCCCACATTTATCCATTTATTGAACTTATTTCCTACCTCACCAAACTCAGCTACTTTCTTAAATCCTAACTTCTCATGAAGTGAAACACTAGCCTTATTAGGTAATGCTACTCCACCTATTGCCCGATGTAGCCCTTTGAATTTCAATTCTTCCAATAAAGATTGATACAATTTAGTTCCTATTCCAAAACCACTCCTATCTTTATGCAAATATACAGTGGTCTCTACGGAGTATTTATAAGCACTTCTTGCTTTCCACTTTGTAGCATATGCGTACCCTATAACTTTGCCATCCTCTTCAAAAACTAAGTATGGCAATCTCTCGAGAATTTCAGAAATTCTATCTCTCATTTCTTCTATTGAAACAACTTGTTCTTCAAATGTAATTGTCGTATTCACAACATAGTAATTGTAGATATTACAAATATCTTCTGCATCTCTTTTTTCCGCATATCTAATCATTTTTCTGTCCTCTTAATGTATTTCAAACTTATTAATTATAACCTAGTATATTGTTTCGACCTAACGTCTCGCGGATACCCGAAGTTGAAGTGCCGCTTAGGAAGGTTTTACCCAAAGAGTAAAACCGACCGGATATTTCTTGCTTCAATGTAAACTTCAATTTGGGCGGAGGCGCTTTATGCGCCGCAGCCGGTGTATCCGCTGTTAGGCGGAGGATTTTGTCCCACGGCTTCCATCAGGAATGCAATAAAAAGCACGCGGCTCTTTTTCTTTTTTTTTTACTTTAGCACAAAGAGGAAAAAAGCTATCATGAAAAATGCACTCAATTTTCCCCTCTTCTTCTTAAAAACGACCTACAAAATCTTTCGCCCTAACGTTTCTGAGTATCCGAAGTTTTTTGCCGGATTATTCAGTATTTACGTATAATTTAGCACTTTCGTTCATTTATTGGAAGATGTTCAGATCAGCATATTTGTAGGCAAAAAATTTGGGTGAAACAAAATGGACAGTCCTTAGCTTTTATGAATGAGTCCATTTTGTGGAACCGGATACTCAGTGTTATCGGATGTAATTTTTATGTTCTCACAATTAAAGAATGCCTTTTGATTCCTGCTCTAAACGTTTTAAAAATTTTTCAAAAAATTCAATTCTTTCTTTGCATATCTTTCTTGCTTTTTCTGTGTATAATTTATCCATTAATAGTTTAATCTTTGTTTCAAATTCAATCTGAGGAGTATGTTTTGATTTATCCTTAATTTTTCCATCAATTTTACCGCTGATATTTGTATAATCATGACTATCAAAATTGCAAAGCTGTTGTCCGAATTTTCCAGCTAAAGCAAAGCAACGAACAACTCCAATGGCTCCAGTTAAGTCAAGTTTATCAGAATCGAACAGTATTTTTGCTTCCATAGTTTGCGGTTTTCCTCCTGATCGATAACGATGGGAAGTAATGCAATTTTGAATATGATTAATTTTAGAAGATGGAAAATTGAGCTTTTTAAGAATTGGATAACTCATTTCTGCACTTAAAATAGCGTGATCTATTTTTCCTGTGGTATCGGCATGTTCTCGGGCTTTTGCAATATCGTGAAGTAAAGCAGAGGCCTTAACTACTTCGATATCAACACTTTCATTTTCTGATAAATGTATGGATAAATTATAAACTCTTAAAATATGATCCATATCATGAGCTGAGCAAGAAAGTTCCTTTTGTACTTCTTTTTGAATTTTTTGAAAAATTTTTTCTGACATACGTTAAATAGCACTAAATAAAAATTATTTCCGATAACGTCTCGCGGATACCCGAAGTTGAAGTGCCGCTTAGGAAGGTTTTACCCAAAGAGTAAAACCGACCGGATATTTCTTGCTTCAATGTAAACTTCAATTTAGGCGAAGGCGCTTTATGCGCCGCAGCCGGTGTATCCGCTGTTAGGCGGAGGATTTTGTCCCACGGCTTCCATCAAGAACGCCATAAAAAGCATACCTCTCTTCTTCTATCCTTATAATTTAGCACAAAGGGAAAAAGCCATCACAAAAAAATGAACTCAATTTTCCCCTCTTCCTCTTTAAAACGACCTACAAAATCTTTCGACCTAACGTTTCGCGAATATATGAAGTTAGCCCGGGCCCTTGCGGGCTTGAACAATTTAGGGAGAGTATACCATACTTTTTTCGAAATAATTCAAAGGGCTAATTTGCCGAAGGCCAAGGCGAAGCCGCCGCATATATTCGCTGTTATAGGAAGTAAACGCCGGAGTGTAACCAAGTAGTAAGGCACGGATGCCGAACGGCCAAAATTAAGCGACAAAACGAATTTGATAAAAAATCTTCAATTAATAACATTATACAGACACATTGAAATCGGTAAACTAAAAGCCAAGAAACCACTGATCGTATGA
>WJLA01000062.1 GCA_014728765.1 Candidatus Peregrinibacteria bacterium | reverse complement strand
GTTCCCTACTTTACACTTGTTGAAGATGAAAACTCAAAGTAATCAACCAGATTTTTCCAAATTTTTAGAATACATAAAAAAAAGTGGACTGTATCGCAAATTGGAAGTTTATGAGAAAAAGCGAAAAAACATTTTATTAACAAAAAGAAGAATACGAAGAATTGCAATTTTAATTTTGGTTTTATTAATATTGCTTACTATCTTTATTGATCAAGATATAAATGACAGGTTAAATTCTCGAAGTGTTTTTTTCTGGCTTGCATTCTTTGATTTGATAGTGATCATGACAACATTTGTAAAACCCTATGTGCCCCAGTTTTTCATACAGATGTGGATTAACATTTATTCTTTTTTGACAAAATCAGATTGGAAAAAAGGAAAAAAGTTAGACCTAGAATCCGTAAAAAAATTTCAACAATTCAGTAAAGCTGATCGTGTAGCTTCATCTGAGTCTTTGAATACCAAACTTTATGAAAAAAACATAAACATTTGCTATTTAGATGTCTCCATAAAAAATGAAATATCGAAAAAAAATGAAAGAATCACAATGTTTTTAGGAACTGCAATATCCTTTGACTTGGAAAAAAAAGTTGATTGCGATTTTGTAATTAGAACTTCATTTATTCAGGCTATCGATTTCATGTTTGAAATTAAACCTTCTGGAATGGATCGGGTCAAAGTTGAGGATCCGAGATTTGAAAAAATATTCCAAGTATACGCAACTGATCAAATCGAGATTAGACGAATTCTTACCCCTTCTCTTATGGAAGACTTATCTTCTGCAATTGAATTCTTAGATAAGTCTTCAATAGTAATAATCGGATCTGAAAGCAAAATTTTGATTATAACTAATTTTTTCCCCTTCAAAAAAGAGTTCGAATTTGAAACATATCTTGACCAAACGCTGATGATAAATATGCTTAATCATGGCAACAAGTTTGTGAATGCTTTGAAGCTTTTCGTAAGAAATTTTAATTAGTGGGCGCCACCCCTAGTGAGGGTGGCGCTGAAGATAAGTGGGAGTATCCACACTTGGTGGACGCCCCCAACGGTTAAGGTTGAAGCAGCAGGCGCATTGCGTAACAATCGACATAGTCTCCTCCAATTAAGAGGTCACGGGTGATGCGGTGTTGAAACTCAAAACCGCAGGTTAGGTAGAGCTGTACCGCCCGCAGATTGCTGGTGCGAACAGACAGCTCGATTTGGGTGATGAAGCCAGTTGACCTGGCCCAGTTGATCAGCTCATTCATCATGATACGACCAAGCCCCACTCCCCAGTGAGACTTGCGCACCGTGATGCCAAGCGAAGTCGAGTGGCGCATCCGAGGCCTGTTCTTGCCATCAAGACCGCAAGTGCAGACAACTTCACCATTGTAGAGGGCAAGCAGCAAGATCTTGTGGGGATCATTAACCCTGCTGGCCAGAATGTTTTCTTCTTCCTCGAGGGAAATGTTGAATTCGCCGGCTCCCCAGCCAATATTGTCAGACTCGGCAGAAACTTGGTGCATGTATTCGATCAGACTCTTCGCATCGGTGGCGCAGGCCTCACGAGTTGTGATTTGGCAACCGTTTTTCAGAGTGAAGGTCTTTGCTTGACAAACCGCTTTCATTGCTTCCTCCTTGTAAGTGTACAGACTAGAAAAGGCTTCCTTTATCTAGCCAAGGAAGCCTTTGTGTTAATGGTATTAATTAATCTCACAATAACTTTCCTGGACAGATAAGCCCTGCTTTTGCTGCAGCATTGCAAATATGCACGCCATAGATGCGTTTTTTTGCAATTCCTATTTGTCCTGGGTGATTAAAATTCATAGTTTATTAAATTATCACTGCTGGTATTTTACAATTCTTTTTCTTTTTGTCAAGCTTTTTGTGAAAGAAGTGTATTTGTTTTGAAAAAAAGCTATCTACAGTAGTGTCTAGGGTTGACATATTGTGCTTTAGATTTGATTCATAGGACCGGTCCTATGGCAGAAGGGAGTTTGACTTTGATGCAAGTTCTGTTTGATTGAGTTTTGTACTTGCGAACATATTTAATAAACAAATTGCTATTCATGCTTCGCATGGCATTTTGTCTATGGTGGAGCTAAGTGGATTCGAACCACTGACCTCTACAATGTCAATGTAGCGCTCTAACCAACTGAGCTATAGCTCCTTTTGGAGATTTTCGTTTATTCTTCTTGTGTAGGTGCATTTTTGGAACTTTGCTTTCAGGTTGGTTAGAGCGCCTGCGCGCTTTTTCCATTTTGATCGCGCTGCGTTCTTGGCCAACTGAAGCTTTCGCTCCTTTTGGAGATTTTCGTTTATTCTTTTTTGTGTGGTGAATTTAGCTCAATTTTGAAGAATCTGCAAATTGATTTTACTTCAAATTAGCAATCTGTTAAATTAAGTGCTAGGTTAATCTATAAAATTCAAGAAAAAGTATTATGGCGAAAGACTATTATCAAATTTTGGGAGTGGACAAAGGTGCAGGAGAAACTGAAATCAAAAAGGCATACCGAAAAAAAGCAATGGAATGGCATCCTGATAAGCACAAAGGCGATACTGAAGCCGAGAAAAAATTCAAAGATATTAATGAAGCGTATGAAGTTTTAGGTGACAAACAAAAGCGTGAAACCTATGACAGATTTGGAACGGCTGATTTTGGTGCTGGAGCAGGTGGTGCCGGCGGTTTTAGTGGTTTTAACGGTCAAGGATTTGATTTTAGTGGTTTTCAAACCAATTTTTCAGGAGCAGATGGATTCGCCGATATTTTTGAAGCATTTTTTACAGGGTTTGGTGGTGCAAAATCAAATGCTCCAAGAAAAGGAAGAAATTTGGAATTTGAAATGAGAATAGACTTTGAAGAAGCTGCTTTCGGAACGGAAAAGGAGTTAATGATTACTCGACCCGATCCTAAAACCGGAAAAGCGGATTCTGAAAATGTTAAAGTGAAAATTCCGGCGGGAGTTGATAATGGTTCAATTGTGCGTGTTAGTGGAAAAGGTGAGC
>WJLA01000061.1 GCA_014728765.1 Candidatus Peregrinibacteria bacterium | reverse complement strand
TAAATGTAGTATATATATAAAAGACTATAGTAAAAAGTTGAAATAAAAACTATTTTTTGCTATAATATAAAGAAAAATAAAACCTTAACAAAAAACACACATGTTAAAAGGAACGTTAAGCAAAGCAAAAAAGGCTTTAACTGTTGCTGCGGGATCAACTCTTTTTGGAGCTTCTGTATTTGCTCAAGCAAATAGTGGATTCATTACTCAAACGGACAATCCGGGAAGAATCTCTTCTGCAACACAAGGACAAGGAAGTGCCAGATTACTTCTTCTGGATATCGTTAACTATTTCCTAGGTTTCTTAGGGCTAGTGGCGGTATTAATGGTAATTTACGGTGGTATTCTTGTGCTTACTTCTGCCGGTGATCCTGAAAAAGCAGGAAAAGGAAAAAAGATCCTTCTATTTGCTGTTATCGGTATCGTGATCATCTTACTATCATTCGCTTTTGTAAACACTGTTCTTGGTGCAGGTACTGGAACTGAAGCTTAGTAAGACACATTAAAACTATAAAAAATTTGCCCCCTGGAGATTACTCTGGGGGCTTTTTGTAAGCAAAATTTCATACATATTTTTTGACATATAACTATAAATCTGAGATAATTAATATCCAATATTAGCTATATGGATAAAAAGATAAATAGTGAAGCGAAATTATACGAAAATCTTAAAGAACTGGGAAGAAAAGGCGAAAAATTAAGATATGCCGCTCTTATTCCTACAAGTTTGGGTTTCTTGCTTGTCAAAAATCCTCGTAAATCCGATCAGTTTTTTTTGGATCAAATTAAAAATGAATTAAATATTGCAGAGAAAAAATACCAAGAGGCACAAGCAAGATATAATCAAGTAAGACATTCAAATATTGGAAGTGTCGATTTTCCTGAAGAACAATTAAAATTTGATCTTGCCACATATGAATTTGAAAAAGCGATATCGGCATATAATGCCTCTAAATCAGTAATTGAGAAAGGAAGATATCACCTTCCGGGAGGAACTCCAACCAAAGAAGAAAGCATTGAAGATCCGGATCAGGGCATTATAAGAGAGATTTTGGAAGAAACTCAATTAAGAATCTCGAATGTTTCACTTATCACAATTTTATCGGAATATGATCAGGCAAAGGATTCCACTATTCATCATGCAATTTTTCTGGGAAAAGCGGGAAATCCTGCTGAAAAAGAAAGTCAGCCAAATAGTAGAAATTATCTTAAAATAACTGAAAATTCCAATGTCGAACATTCATTCGGCTTTCTCAGAAGGGAGCCCGACTTCCCAATGGAAGATGACCGCTTTTATCGTCAACATGTCATAGAAATGCATAAAATGCTATATGAAACGGATCCGGACTATCTCAAGGAAGTGGGCTTTGACTTTAACATCAACTCTAAAGAATTCGGATTGGTGGGTATTCTTTCTGGTTATTACAAAGATTATATCAACTCAGTGGTATATTGTCCTGAAAGAAGATTTTTACATTGGCGCGACGAACAGTTGGCCGCTTGCACAATACTTGGACAGCAGCCGAATTCCAATATTGGTGTATTTCCAAAAAATTTCAGATTAACACATCAAACTGGTGCTCGTAATGACAATTCACCAACCCTAAGGCCTCCAAGAAAAGCAAAGTCGAGAAGGCCTGAGTCCTTGGAGCAAACTGGAGAAAGGATAAAAGATATTGATATTGAAAAAATCCTCCAAGAGATTGATGATAAAAACGCTTCTAGTGCTTCTTAGATAGCTTTAGTCATTTTTTTTACTAATTTCGTCACCATTTTTCTGGGCAAAAATCTTACCGATTGAACCAGAAACCAGTTTTTTATTCCATGAATTGCCACTCTTTTTCCTTTCATACAAGCTTTATATCCAAAATCAGCCACTTCTTTTGCAGTTGGCAATTTTTTATTTTTTATCATCGCAGAATCCTCCAAATGCGCTTCTTTTTGAAAACTTGATCGAGTTGGTCCTGGACAAAGTGCAGTAATGCTTACTCCGGAATCTGATATTTCTTCGGCAATCGCTTCAGAAAGAAACAAAACATAAGCTTTACTTGCATAATAGGTAGCCATCAGCGGCCCCGGTTCAAAAGAGGCTGTCGACGCCACATTCAAAATTCTACCTGATTTATTTTCAAGCATTTTTGGTAATAAACCATGCATTAATTCCATCAAAGCTGTACAATTTAAATTTGTCATAGCAATTTGCTTCTCTACCGGAATGTTAACAAATTTACCAAAAAGTCCGAAACCTGCATTATTAACCAGATTTTCAATTGTCAGACCTTTTTTTTCAATTTGCTCCAACAAATTCTTAGCCGCTCCCATTTTGCTCAAATCAGCTGTCATGATTTTCGTTTCAACTTGATGATTATTCTCAATCAATTCAGCCAAATCCTTTAAATCATCTTCGCTTCTTGCAACCAAAATCAAATTATTTCCGTTGCTGGCAAAATTTAAGGCCAATTCCCTGCCAATTCCTCTAGATGCACCTGTCACCAAAGTATATTTCTTCATAAATTGTTTAGTTAGTAATCAATTTTCAAATAATCTTATCAAGTATTCTATTAATCTCCGAATAGCCATCACCAACAATCACTTGATCAAAATTTGAGGAATACTCACTTGCTTTTGCTTTTTCTTCTTTATCCAAGAAACCTATCGAAAAAATATTTTTTGCATCAAAACCATCAATCATTCTCAAATCTCCCAAATTATTTCCAAGCAGTAACACATTCAGCCTATTTCTAACCTCTTGATAAACGTCTACATAATCCTTAACTATTGTTTCATCTTTATTCAATGAATGAATAATTGGTTTTTTAAAGTCTATTGCTTGTCCATCTTGATTCCAAATGAATTGATTGACCAAAAAGTGCATTTGATCAAAACTAACGCCTTTGTTTTCACAATACATTGGTATTACTTCCCCTATTCCTGAAGCTGACAAAATAACCACAGGTATACCGGCATTTTTCATCTTTTTTAAAAATTCAACAGCTCCTTGTCTCCATTGAATTATGTCTGAGTCTGCAAGCATTTCCAAGTGATCTTTTCTTATCCCTGAATCAATTAACAGTTTTTTATGATTTTCCCACCACTCAATCATATTTTTTTTGCGTTCTTCCATTGGAATACTTGAATCTTTCTCAATTGGATGATGTTTAGCAAACAAAGCATGAGCTTTTTCTCGATATTCTTCTGACAAGTATTCAGGGTTATCTCTCAAAATAGAAATCAATGAAGGAGTTTTTTTGCCGCCAATATATTCTTTGGTTAAAGTTCCGTCGAAATCAGCTAAAACATGCACACTTTCACTTCCTTCACTAAATAAATTTTTCAATCCTTTTTCCAAATTGTTCTTCATTTTGAATTTTATTGCTTGAAACAATACTAGCAATACTATTCACTAAACACAATTCACTCTTAAAAACAAAAATCCCCTTCACTTTGTTCAGGAGATGTTTTTTTGATCAATGGTCGGGGTTACAGGGCTCGATGGCTTCATTACAACCAAGTAAACTTGGTTTCCATTACGCCAACCCTATGACCCGATGAATATTGGTGAGGTCACAGGTTCGAAATAATCTCGAATTATTTGAAAACAGACACCAACCTCATTTCATTCAGTTGATGTCTGTCTTCAATGGTCGGGGTTACAGGGCTCGAACCTGTGACCTCACGGTCCCAAACCGTGCGCGCTAGCCAACTGCGCCAAACCCCGATCTTTAAAAAGCCCCTGAATTTTAGGACAAGCTCACTTCCAAGTCAAATTAAATTCTATTTGCAGGTAAAATCAGATTTCTTGCTCAATTTACTTAGAAGTGCAAAAATGTCCTTACATGATTGAAACAACTCAAAAAATTAAAGGCAGACCGATTTATGATCATGACCAAAACTTGATAGGTAGAGTATCAAAGCCAATCATTGATGTTCAAAACGGACAAGTTTTGGGTTTTAAAATAGCTGCCAGAGGCGTGCATATTCTTGTTCCGACCGATATTCAAGAATGGAATAGTGACTTCATTTTGACCACTTCAAATTTTGAAATCTATAGCCCTCAAGATATTGTCAGGCTGGAAAGGTCAATCAGCGCAAAAATATCAATTAAAAATAAGAAAGTTTACACAAAGTCCAACAATTTTTTGGGAAAAGTCAAAGATTATTCTATTGATACAAATGCTATGGTGATGGATTCACTATATGTTAATCAGAAATTGTTTAAAATTCTGACCATAAGAAGACGCATTATCAAACAAAAAGACATCGTTGAAATCAAGCATAACAAAATTATTGTCAAAGATTCCGGAATTAAAGTTCCTGTAGTTGATAGGGCTAAATTCAATGCTCCGAGTTCACAACCAACTAGCTAAAGTATTCTCTATATATCTCATCTACTATTTCCCAATTGGCTTCAGGCATAATTTTTTTGTGAATACTGAACATTTGCTCGAATTGTTCTCGTTCTTCATGATTAAATCCGAAAACATGCAAAAGACCATGAACAAACAAAAAATAAATTTCCACATCAAAAGAATTACAGTTTTTTTCAGCTTGTTTTCTGGCAGTCTCGGTGGAAATAACAATTTCGCCCAGCAAATCGTCCGTTGGAAATCCTTCAGCTTGCATAAAACTGAAAGACAAAACGTCTGTAGGCTTGTTTATGAATCTTATTTGCTTGTTTAACTCCTTTATTTCCTTATCATTTACAAAACTCAACTCAATTATTCCATTTTTGGGAATCTCAATCTGATTGGAAAGCTTTTCCACTGTCAATTTTAATAACTCTTTTAAGCGAGTTTTTTTGATTGTATGGGGCACAGTGCTGATATCAAGTTTTATTGCCATAGAAATTATTATGTATTTGATATGCAACTACGGCAAATGCAGTAGCCACATTTAATGAGTTTGCCCTTCCCTTCATGGGAATGTCAATCGCTTGATCTGTCATCTTCAATGCTTCATCGGATACGCCTTCAACTTCATTTCCCACTATCAAAGCAGCAGGGAATCTATAATCAATATTTGCGTAATTATGACTCATATCAGTCAATTCCAATGCATAAATATAATAACCATCATCTTTTAAATTTGAGATACATTCTTTGACATTTGAAAAATATTCGAAAGGAACAACATTTGTCGCTCCAAGTGCCACTTTCTCTATTTTTGCATCAGGCGGACTACCTGATATACCGCAAAGATATATTTTTTCAATCAATATTGCATCCCCTGTCCGAAAAAAAGAACCAATATTATAAAGACTTCTAATTGAATCCACTATCAAAACCAATGGCAATCTCTTTTTTTGCCTTATAGCAACAATAGATGGCTTGGACTCTTGTATTTCTTGAAGTGATTTTTTACGAATTTTCGACATTTTACAGACTTGTTTGTTTCATCATTTCATTTAGCTCATCTACAGTTATTTTCGAATCAGGATCAAAATTTTCCAAAATTCCTTTTTCAATACCAAATAGATAATATCGTATCTTCCACCAATTATCCGGATTAAACATAATATTCTCGGAAATATCAGTCAAATTTTGCAGTTTGGATGACATTTGATCGATTTCATCAGAATATTCATAGTTATCTTTCCATTTCATAGTTTCTGAAGCCCCTAAAACTATTTTTAAGGCTTCCACCTTAGAAATTTCTTTTTGAGGCAAAAATGGACTGTTTTCAGCGTTGATATATCCTCTTACCAAATCTAATTTGGTTGCAAGGTTGATTGCTTCATAATTTGGATGAGCAGGAAAAACATCAGGATATAAAATCAAAGGGTCAATTCTCAACTCTTCATATCTCGTCATTCCTGAAAAATGAAACAAGCAAATCTCCAGATCAGCATTACATTGGTCTAAAAATGCGGATTTATGATCTTGCAGCTTAAAATTTTCCACTATCATCTCTGTAGCTTCACCTCTTGTCAAATAGCCACCACTTGCCATTGTCGTCATTGTAGACAACATCAATAGACAGAATGTTGACACCAATACATTGATTTTTGTTTTTAACACTTTCAATAATCATTTTATTTTTGCCAAAACATTATAATGTTCAAGTCTGTTTGACACAAGATAGATATATAATTAACCCAAAAACTGTCCACAAACTCTTTATCAGCATGTCTACTGTCCAGACAGTAGACAGTGTCTACAATATAGACAAATTAGTAGACAAATGTCTACTTAGTAGACAATGCTAATTATGATAAAAGTTTAAAAAAGCCTTAATAAAAAGCAAAATATCGCTGTGTCTATAGTGTAGACATGTCTATAGACAAAAGTAGACATTTGTCTACATTGTCTATAGACATGACATTTTAATAACTATAAAATGTAGACAATATATCAAATTCAATGAAAGTAGTAGACAGAAAAAATGCTTCCAAAATCATCGGAGTCTCGGTAAGAACCGTGGATAGATATATAAAAAAGGATGAGCTTCCGAAAATTGAAGTGGGAGGTCGCATTTTCATCAAAGTAGAGGATTTAAACACATTCTTGGGAAAACAAGCGACAAATTATAAATCGCTCAATATCGCAGATATTGAGACGATAGAATTGGATGAATATCATAGACCTATACCAAAAACAAAGCTGAAGATTCAATCTGAATCCGTAAAACAAAAGCAAAACGATCAAAAAATCACTGACGATCTCCGACCGGAAATTGAAAATCAAAAAACAAAATCTGAGCAAATCGATGACAATTATTTCAAAAAACTATACGCAGGATTGCAAGATGAATTAAAGGATAAGCAGGCGAGACTTGAAGGGGCAAACTACAGAGTGGGACAACTGGAAGGCATGCTCAAAGAATCAATCCCTATGTTGGATTTTAAAAAAGCGATTGCACTGGAAAAAGAAAAGAGGGAAGACCTGGAAAATATTTTGGATGAATTCGAAAAGAGCACGGAGGAGTTAACTTTTAAACTGGAAAACAAAGAAAATGAAATTGAACAAGTCAACACCAAGCTCAAAGAAGAGAGGATTAACAAAAACGTTTTTTTGGTAATCTTGATAATATTGTTTTTGCTACAACCGCTTTGGTTGATTATTCCACCTGTAAATTAAAAATCTGCCTCCGGTATCACAATGGTATTTAGTTTTTCTACTGATACTTCATGCTCTGGAAGAAATTTTGCAATTCTGCTGATGATACCTCCGGTTTGCGTAATAGCATCATACATTACTTGACTGCTTCCAAT
>WJLA01000060.1 GCA_014728765.1 Candidatus Peregrinibacteria bacterium | reverse complement strand
TTTTATTTCCATGGCTAGAGATGATTCGTCACAAATTAATTATAGTGTTATAAAAAATGATTCTGAAGGAGAAAATGATGTAAATATTAATAGTGTGGAATTTAGATTGGGTGTGGAAGGAGTCTTGCCAACTGGATATACTGAATTTGGTAGACCTGTGCTTAATGAAGAAGGTGATGAGGATATTGAAAATACTATTCCGGATGTGAATGATGAAGAATCAGATAATTGGCTATTGAAATTGGCAGTGGATGAAGAGAATGTTAAAAGTGGTCCTGTTTCTGCAAATTTCTATCTTTATTCAATTATTAATTTGACTGTTGATGGTGAAGATGTTTCATATTTTGGGAATAAATTACCTAGAATTGATGCAGGCTTGATTGTTAATCCCGTAGCCTTTGTGAGAGGGGCGGTTTATGGATCAGTGTTTAATCCCGGTGCGACTGATGTTTCAATCAATAATCTTGGGAATGTTAGCACAAATATTGCCAGAAATAGAATCTGGGAGGCAGTGAACGGTTTGAAGGCCGGTGCAGATATTGATGGTTTTACTTTCAATAAAGTTACCATTATTTCATTCGATTCTGTTCCAAACAGTGTGATTGAATTGGATGATAATGTGTTTTATCTTTCAGGAGGGAATCTGACTTTAGATTGTTCGAGTCCTGGTTGTGGTTTGGCTGAAAATACAACATTGATTGTGGAAAACGGAAGTGTTTACGTGGAAGAAAATATTATTCCTGATTCCGGAGTTCAGCTTGGAATTATTGTTTTTGATGATGAAGAAAATCCTTTGAATTATGATCAGAATAATAAGGGTAACCTTTATATTGAGTCTGCTGTGACAGATTTGACTAATACACATGTATATCTTGATGGCTTGATGATGAGTTATTCAGATGAGTCCGGGTTCGGGGTATCAGATCAAGGGTGGCCAATTTTTACCGGTGACGCAAACCGAAGAAATTTACTTAGCAATCAATTTAGATTCTTAGGAACAATGACTTCAAGTAATGGCTTTGGTAATGCATATGGAAATGCTCCGATCGATCATAATGGTTTACCACTTGATCCTGTTTCAGGAAATTATGCTAGTATTTCAAATCCACCAACAGAAAGAGCACTTGCAAAAACTGTCGATTTGAATTTCTTGAGATATTATGGACCGGGTGTTGAAACTTGTCCAAATGGAGTTGTTGCCGATCAACAGGTAGCTTCTGGGACTGGTGATCCTTGTGATGTTAATGATCCTAATTATGATTTGGATTTAAATGCATTAGAGCCTATTGGTGATTTGGTTTCAGGTGTTGATGGTGATAAATCTGTTGAATATGATGGAAGAACTGAAATTCTTTATGAATACCCGGTTTACTTCGAATATCAGCCGGTTTCTTCAGATTTGAAAGGATTTAGCCAATCAATTGAGATTAGACAATAAAATTGGAATAAGGCGCCCTGAGAAGGGCGCCTTTTTTGATTAAGTTTTAATTAAATGAAAATGGCAGTTAATTATGTTTTATTACGCTTCTCAAATGTTTGAGTATCGATCGCATGAGCTATTTGATGATGCTGTTTGCATAGCGGTGCCAAATATCTCGGATTATGAGATTTTGCCATCGACCATCTGCGTGTGTGATGGACTGTTTCCGCCGGCTTTCGGCAGTGCGGAATTGAGCATTTTTCACCATGTTCAAGTTTGATGATCTTTTTGATTTTTGCCGGAATATAGCGAGATTTTGCCGGTGTTTCTTTCGCTTTTGCTTGCTCGATCTTTTGTTCTCGCACTTGAAGTCCGGCTTTGATGATCTGATTGATGTCGACTCCTTTATTTTGCAGTTCAAGCAATTGGTTTTTGATGGCTGGATCAAGATTCAGCTCTTGATTTTGTTTCACGGTGAAATTGCCGGCAATTCAGATTTTGTTTGCCTAAAATATTCAATGTCTTATCGGAAAAATAACCTCTCAATTATTTGATTTCAGGCAAAATTACTTCAGGATATTTGCTTAATTCAGTGAAGACAAGGGAGCGGATTTCATCAAGTCGTTCTTTGGAGGGGGCTTCGAAAAGCAATGTGAAGGCGGGGGAAGTGTTGGAAGCACGGATTAAGGCCCAGCTATCAGAATCGAATTTGATTCTTGCTCCGTCTATGGTTATGCATTCTCGATCAGTGCAGAATTTATCACGAATTTTTTCAATAATTTCGAATTTGAGATGATCGGGGCATTTAGCTTTAGCTTCCGGTGTGCTGATAAGTTTGCGAACATCAGACAATTGTTCTGAGAAGGAGATGTTGGTCTTGCTGAGGGTTTCTACTAATTTGCAGGCGGCAAAAAGTGCGTCGTCGAAGCCGAAATAATCATAGAATTTTTTGTTGCAGTAGACGTGTCCACTTTTTTCGAAGGCTAAAGGGGCGTTTTCTTGATGGACGCGTTCTTCAATAAAGCTGTGGCCTGTTCTTTCCATGATTGGTTGACCTCCATTTTTTTCAATGTCTTCTATAATTTTTTGTGATACTTTGACATCAAAGATCACTTTTTCACCCGGATATTCAGAAAGCATTTGGCGTGACATAATGATGAGAGGGGATTCGATACTGTGAAAACTTCCTTTCTCATCAACAACTCCGAGTCTGTCTCCATCACCGTCAAAACCAATTCCCAGATCCGCTTGTGATTCGACTGCTTTTCGTCCCAAATCGATCATGTTGGCCGGTTGCTCAGGATTGGCTTCGTGATTAGGAAAATTTCCATCAAGTTCTGTGAAAAGTTCGATGACTTCGCAGCCAAGTTCTTGAAGCATTGCAGGCGCATAGAGTCCTGCAACACCGTTGCCTGTGTCGACAACGACTTTTAATGGACGAGAAAGTGATGTTTTTGATTTAACCTCATCTTTAAATGTTTGAAATACATCTGTGTTTTTGACGATAAGTCCTTTTTTTGCCGCAACCATGTAATCTTGTTTCTCTATGATTTTTAAAATTTCTTGTAATTCTTCTCCAGCCAAACAATGGGCATGAGCGTGCACAAGTTTAATTCCATTGTCTTGCTTCGGATTATGGCTGGCTGTGATGGTTGCGCCTGACTCGTAACCGAATTTTGAAACCGCATAATACATTAATGGAGTAGTAGAAATTCCAATATCAATCGCTCTGATGCCGGTTGAGATAATTCCGTTGATAAATGCCAAGTGGAGTTTTTCGCTATGGGTTCGATTATCTCTGCCAATTGCCATTTCTTTGACATTCGATTTTCTGATTAAATAAGTTCCTGTAGCTTTTCCGATAGCTTCAACAGTTTGAGGTGTGAGATCGGCTTCTGGTCCTTCTGCTATTCCTCGGATATCATATGCTCTGAATATATATGGATTAATATTCATAATAATTCTTGGTTAATGTAAATTTCAACAGATTCAATATTTTCAAATTGTAATAGCGTATTTTCAATTTGAGATTTGATTTGAGGGGGATCGCACTTTGGATATTCATAAATTAATTCTCCGGTCAGGTTTAAGGTTGCTTGTCCGTTGTTAATTTCGAGTGATTCAAGTTGTAAATTTGATTGATAAATAGTATTGGCGTAACCGGTTCCTCCGTATTGAGCTTGTTTGAAGCTGAGTAAAAGATTGATTGCTTCTTCAGGAGTTTTGGCGACGCTATCCACTGAAACCGGCTCAAATTCGCATCCCTCATCTATAAGTACAAAATATTGTTGAATCGGTTTTTCTTCAGGTATAATGTTTAGTTTGACCTGAGTGCTTTCTGATGAAGAAGTTTTGGTAATTTGTTTTTGACTGTTTTGTTCTGTTGAAATTTGTGAATTGCATGCGCTTAATAATAGTAGAGCTGCAATTAAAGTTTTTTTCATTGATATTTTTTTAGTGTTCTTTTTATTTCGAGATCTTGAGCTTTTTTCTTGAGATCTTGGCGCTTGTCATGATGTTTTTTTCCTCTACAAATACCAAGTGACACTTTGATTTTACCTTTTTTTTGATGCAAGCCAAGAGGAATCAAGGTTGTTCCTTGAGTGTTAAGACTACGTTCAAGCAATTCGATTTCTTTTTTATGCAAAAGCAATTTACGCGGTCTTTCAGGTTCGTAGTTTTTTTGGGCGTCTGCTGCAGGTTTATATGGCGAAATGTGAATATTCTTTAAAATAACTTCTCCGTTTTCTACACCGGCATAACCGGGTTTGATATTAACATTTCCGGCTCTGATTGATTTGACTTCACCACCTGTTAAATTGATTCCGGCCTCATATTTTTCCAGCACTTCATAGTTGTGAAACGCTTGTTTGTTTTTGACAGATATTTCTCCGCTCATTTTAATATGTAGATGACTTGATTTACTCTACTGTATGGATCAGTTTCTGCAAAGGTGATTCTTTTTATTTTTCTTGAAATTTCCTGAAATTAGAGCAATATTCCTATTAAGCCAATTGGTCGGTCTTTCAAGGTTTTTTAGACTGTTGGCAATTTCTTCAGCTTTCTTTTTGGTTTCATAATCCATTTCTAAAAGAAAGCTGTGTTGTCCTGAAAATGTACTCATGATTTGTAATAAGTTTGATTTTATTCTAAACTTGAAAAAAATGATTTGGCAATATGTTTTATCATGATTTTCCAACCAGTTCTGAAGATATCTATGAAAGAGTTTTGAATTTCGATCCTAAGCATTACTCTTCTTCAAGGGATTGTTGGCAAGGTTTAACCAGACATTTTTCGCCTTATATTGCTCATGGTTTTTTAACTTTACCCATGTTGAAGAACGCAATGTTGGCAAAATATGATCATAAAACCGTTTATCGATTTTTATTCGAACTGGCACAAAGAGAGTATTATTATAAATATTTTGAGAAATTCGGTGAAAAAGGTTTATGGGAATCACATAATAGTGATTATTTCACTGCTATCTCAGAAGACGTTTTAAATTTAAGAACCGGTGTTCGTGCTTTGGATGAGGCGTTTAAAACCTTATATGAAGGAGGTTTTGTTGATTTTCACGCGCGAAAATGGCTAGCGGCGTATATTAATCATTATACTTTTACTGATTGGAAAATTGGTGCAAAACTTTTTTTCTTTCATCTTTTGGACGGTGAATTGTCATTTAATAATTTACAATGGAGAGAAGTGAAAGGTGATTTAAAGAATAAACCTTTTTATTTCAATCAAGAAAATTTAAATAAATTTTCCATGCTTGAATTGCAACAAAGAGGAACAGATCTTGATTTTAGTTATGAGGAGATTTTTGAAAAAGTATTTGTTAATGGTGAACAGCTTTTTGGGAAAGGAGATAGAATTAAAGTTGAATTGAAATCTGAATTTGATGAAATAAAAGATGAATTAACGGATGTTGAAGAAATTGAATCAGAGCTGAGATTTGCTGATGAAATGATTTATATTCATGAATGGATGATTAATGAATATTTGATAGAAGAGTTGAATGATGGTGAAAAAACTATCAAGGTGTTGATAATCGATAGACAGTTTTGGGATGAATATCCGGCTTCAGCTAAGCGATTTAGGTTTATAGTTGATTTGGCGAAAAATATTGAGGGAATAAGAATTTGTCTGGGGGATCCGATAACAATTATTAAAAATGTTTTGTTGAAAAGGAGTGATTCTGTGGGACAATTGAAAATATATTCGCAGGAATATTTCAGCAATCGGATTAAACAAATTTTTACCAGTCTCTATTGCTCTGCAAATGTAAGTTTGGAAATTTGTAAATTTCCTTGGTTGACTGAAAATGCATCAAATTCCGTGCCAAAG
>WJLA01000010.1 GCA_014728765.1 Candidatus Peregrinibacteria bacterium | reverse complement strand
GTCCCAACAAATATTGCTGCCGGCACAGTCTTCGGCTTCAAGTGTAAATTCATTATCAACATCATCTAGTCTGACTCTGTCCCAACAAATATTGCTGCCGGCACAATCTTCCGCTTCAAGTGTAAAATCAATACTAACATCTTCTAATCTTACACATCTACCACGATCTCTGGTTGAACCATCTAGGAAGGTTGTTCCGGAAACAGTCCAGCAAATGTTATCTGCAGCGTTATCTTCACCATAGTTATCATCACAGAACTCATTTCCCTCTCTGACTATTCTTGGTGGAACTTCACAAATATCGTCGCTTGGTGGTTCCGGTTTAGGATTAAGTGAAAGATAACAAGCTGATGATCTGTCGATGTCAGTTTCAGTTAAAGCAACTCTAATACCGGTGTTGCTGTCACCATCTTCAAATTCAACTATACCTGTTTCGTTATTGTTATCCACTTCGGTTTTAAAATCATCTGTTTCAGCACCATTTCTACTTCCTGTTCCGCCTCTAAATTCTCCTTCTTCGTCATTAGTCCAGAATCTGATTCTATCTTGATAATCACTGCCATCACTTAATCTGACACGAACATTAAATTCGTAGTCTTCATTTCCTTCTTCAAAGCTTGGGTCAGGGGTTTCATCAATGAAGTCAAGAGATACGCAATATGGTTCATCTTCAACCGGAGGAACATAAAAATCAGTTTCAACCTGACATGGGTCAGGTGATTCAGTGCTTGGTCTCACACCTGATGGTAGAACAGCTTCAACACTGAAACCACCTGCTGATTCTTCAACGCTTGGTGTTATATAGTCATAATTACAAATGCTTGGAACAACTACGCTGTCATCATCAATTTGAAGAAAGTCGGGATCCATACAAACCGTATTTGAATATGAGCTTGAAGCAAGTTGCAATAGTCCATCTCCGGTTTCTGTCCATTTAACAAATTCGATAGCGCGACCTTTGGTTGTTCTTGGGAATACTTCAAGGAATGTGTTTACACCTGGCCTGATGCCGGGGTTTTGAGTTTTATCGCCATCGGCATAAAGATTGATATCTTCACAATATTCGTTGTCACCTCCACCTGATGATGGTCGAAGAATTTGTGTACAAGCCGCTACTCCATCATCCGGAACAGCTTTGATTTCAAGTGCGTCGCCTGAAATTGCAGTGTAGCGATATTCACAATTAATATCAGCTGGTTCCGAAATCGTATATCTATAAGAACTCATTTCATTGCCGTCTGCATCTATTGATGAGGCTGCCATGCCTATAACATCAGGGCAATTATTGCTTGGATTTACTGCTTCTATTGAAGATCCGGAATTAGTATTTGTAAGTGAAAAAGTAAATTCTTCAATTGGTTCTCCATCCGTGAAAACAGAGTTTTCAGGATCAGCTGAAATAATATAGGTTTGACCTGCTCTGATTCCAGAAGGGGAGACAGTGGCTCCACTTTCCGTTTCAATTTCAACATCCAATTGTTGGCAGATCGGACCTCCAGGCAATGAAATATCTTCAAAACAAGCGTCAACATTGTCATGTGGAACTGCTTCAATATGAAGATCGTCATTTTCTCCGGGTTGATAGATATAACTACAGTCAACCGGAGCTTTGTCCATCAAGAATGTGTTATTATCGATTTTCATTGCTTGCGGACAACTAGAGTTAGGATCGCTAAAAAGTAATCCTCCATTATCACTGTTGTTTGTTAAATCAATATGATAATACGAAACTGCACTTTGATCAGTTAAGATTGATTGTTGTTGGTCTATTGATATTTTATATCTTTTTCCAATTTCCAGTGAATCTGATGGAATATTCTGATTAACTATATTACCATCTTCATCAACTTCATTAAATATTGTGGTGAGATTTTCACAAATAGGTTCATCTCCTTTTGGAATAATCAAAGTGTCTGAACATTGCGGATAAACTTCACCATCTTCTCCAATACCGGTTACTTGAATTACCGTATTTCCAGGTCCTCCGGTGTAATAAACAGATCTGTTCGGAGTTAAATATGCATCACTGCCCGATTCGGATGAGCTCACTGATTCTTTAAATACGCCATAAGCAAATTCTGCAGGTGGGTTTGGACTTGGAATTAATTGGAAAAATGATCCGCCTCTTATCCAGCTTATATCAATTGTTGGCAACTCCAATGCTTGAATTAGTTTTCCAGGTGTGACAGGGCCTGATTGCCAAATATATTGTAGTGGTGCAGTTCTATTTGGTTGACTAAAAGTTGGTTCAACTGTGAAAGTGATCGGAGTGTTTGGAGCAAGTGATTCAGGATTAATAGATAAATCGGTACAAACGACCGGTCCCGGTACAATCGTAAATTCCAAATAACAATCAGCAGCAATTTGTTTTTCTTCTAAATTCCCTTGATTGTCAGGAACAAGCACAATCGGACCTTGCCCGGGCACATTTTCTCCATCGGCATAATATGCTTGCACACTAACAGTGTAACCTTCCGGACCACCTGTGTAATAAGCAGTTGGGTCATTGTCTTCAAATGGTGAAAATAAATTTCCTTGGCTTATTTCATCTCTGAATTTACCGCCTTGGCCAGCAATGCCTCTTCTGTTAGCTTCAGCGGAAGCTCTTGCGTCAGCCTCACCGGCGGCTTGGCCGGCTTCTCTTTGTTCTTCAAGGCTTTGTGCGTTTGCAATATTTATATCAATTATTTTGTTTAGTTCTTGATATGCCAGTTTAGCAAAATAATCTCCGGGAATTAGAGTAACTCTTGGTTCAGAAGGAGTTGTTGGAGGTGTTTGTTGAGTTGGAGTATTTTGATTTCCAGTAGATCTAACTCTTGAATTAGGATCATTTGTTGAATTTTTTGCTTCCAGTTCTTCTAGGTAGTCTGAAATATCAATATTTAACCAAACTGGCTTGTCATCTGTTTTTTTATTCCAAGAAACCCAGTGATAATCAAGAGGTCTGTCTGGTGCCGAGTCGTCTCCTCCCATTGTCGGAATAACTCCGATTTCCGCAGCTTGAAGTGGAGTTAAAACATAGCCAGTTCCTCCATTATCTGTTACATATCTTTGTGATTCAGGGATATATTTTCTAAAAGGACCATCCCAATTTAAGTCTTGACAAAATCGAGGTGCGGGCGCTTCTTGTTTTGCTTTCCAAACTGTTGAAGTAGATGCTAAAGGAATCCAATATGCTTTGTCAAGTCTTGCCCATCGATCACCTTGTGGTTGTACTATAACATCTCCTCCAGATATAGGTCTTTCATTTGGAGCAGGATAATAATAATAGATAGATTTTTCTCCTCTAAATTCTATGGGTAAACTCAATGAACTTATTTGTTCAGTTTCAATGGCATTCCAAAACAAAAAGTCAGTACATCTTTTCCATTCTCCATTAAGATAGGTAATATTTTCAGTTGTTCCATAGTCGTCGCAAACTGTTTCATAAAAAAGTTTTCTATTGGTGGAAGTGTTTTTGTTTTTAATATAATCGAGGGTATCTTTGCTAATGGCATAGTTTTTAACCAGAATTCTTGAAGTTGTTGTTGCAGACCAATATTCCTTTTCTGTGGTATTGTCTTTTGTTGTTAATGCAATAGCAGGAAAATAAACTCTGTATGGCGATCTTTGATCAGCAAGATTAATGCTGTTTACATTAAATCCAAGATCTTGAGTTATATATTCTTCTAAAGATTCATTTAAATCTGAATTATTTCCATATCTGATTGGAACATTTTTAATGCCATCGTTTGTATATTCACCATTTTCATCAACACCGAATCTCCATTCAATTACTTTTCTGTTTTCTGCTGGTATATCAATGATGTGAACTAAAGTACCGCCCCAGATGTTAGGGTCGTAACCATCACAATCATGCAAATCTTCACTAGTTTTCTTGCCATCCGGATAAGGGGTGGAACAGGTTAAATTGTTAGGATTGTCTGCATCGTTGGTTGTTTCAGTATTTTCAATGGCATCATCCTCAAGTTCTATTTGGAATGCAAAAATTGCCGATCTGTAATAGAAATCTTCATCTTGCTTGTCAATATTAAGATAAATATGACGATGAATTGGTTTTAGGATTTTATAATCAAGATCTACATTATATTGTTGATAGTCTGTATCAACAGATGAGGATTTATGACCTTGATTATATGGGATACGACTTCTACATTCTGATTGAGATACTTGATTGTTTTTAGTCAAAAAAAGTGTTTTTTTATTACCTTCTTCATTCCATAAAGCTTCACCTTCGGGATTAAAAGGTCGAAGTGTAATTCCACAATTATCATAAGTTATGTTTGGTTCTGTCGCAGCGAAAGCAACGTTGTTTATTGCAATAAAAAGTGTTGCAAACAGTATTGATTTTAGTATTCCTTTCATGGTTTTATTTTTATTTTTTTATTTTTTTTATGTTTCAAATGGATTACCTTCTTCTGAATTTACTTCTGGTAAATCACTGACATCTGTTTCCGTTTTTGGTGTTGGCGCAGATGCGGGAGTTTCTACACCTTGACTACTAGTTGGTGTAGTCTCAGGCGTTGTTGGTTCAGAAGTTTCAATTGGTCCTGGATTCTCAGGCTTTGTTTGAGGTGGTTGTTCAGGTGCAGTTGGCGGCGGTTCATCTCCTCCTTGATTAGTAGGTTGTTCAGGAGTGTTTGCCGGTTCATCTTCAATTCCTTCAGGTCCTGCTGTATCTTGTTCTTTACCTCCATGATCACCTCCTTCAGTTTCAGTTTCATCAGGTGTGTCTTCTGGCGGAGGCGGTTGTTTTTCTGGTGCGACATTAAATTTAGCGCTGGCTCCCCATTTAAGAGTACTCCATTTGGTTTGTCCAACTGGGGCTACGCTTGCTGTGGATGTTCCATAAGAAGCACGAAGACTAAATGGAGGTGGTAATTTGAAGCTTACATATTCAATGTTCATGAATTCGTTTACCCACATTGAATAGTTTGTACAAGCTTTATAAACACCATCTCTCGTTTCAACTGCCAATTTGATTCTGAAATCGGGATTTCTTTCAAGAACATAGTATTCTCTTCCTTCAAGTTCGGCCGTTCTGATGCCTTGAATCATTTGACTGAATTCTTTCAAAGCTTCAACTTCTGATTCTGTAAGTTTTTCAGGGAATTCTCCTCTCTTATTTAATGCCATCAATCTAATCACATTTTCTCTATATTCAGGTTTTGAAAACATTTCAGCGGTTTTTGGATGTTTGAATTTTGATGCCAATCTTAGTGCCATTTCTTGGCTCATGAATTTTTTGTATTCATCGATTGGGATTCTTTTTTCAAGATCTAATGTATGAACCGGAGAATTCATTTCAAGCGCCAATCTTGCCAGATCAGCTTCGTGGCTTTCAGGTTGAGTTTCAATAAATTGAATATAATTGGCACTGGGTCCAAGCATTACATATTCAGATTTTCCTTCGGTATCTCTAGAAAAGACATCACCTCTGAAACCCTTTTGTCCCATAGTTGAAACAACGGTATTCCAATGGGATAGAAGGTAAACCGGCATTTCTTTAACTTCTTTAGAACCGGCGGCAACTTGTTCCATGATTATTTTTGCACTGTCTACAGCAAATCTTGCCATTTCAGATGCAGAATGCTTAATTCTTTTCACATCACCTTCCGGATATTTTTTATGATTTTCTTCAATTAATTTCTTAAATCTTTTTTCAATGATTGGTTTGGTGTATTCAAGTCTGTTTAAGAAACTGATTCTTGTTCTTGGTTTCAGTTCTTTAAAGCTATTGATGGCAAGCTCTGTCCTGGTTAGATTTAACTCTCTAATTGAAATATCTCTTCCAAACATCTTTTTCCATTGTTTTGAGATTGCGTCAGAAAGCGGTTTATAATTTCCGGTTTCGCTTTCTTCATTACTCATTATTCGATAAGGAAATGGTTGCGTTCTTAAGTATATATCTACAAATTTATCCACTTTATCTCTTTCCAGAACTTCAAGTTCTTCAGCGTCTACTGTTATTTCATCATACCATTTGTCAAATTCAGGGCTTTGAATTTCTTGATATTTATGATTTGAAAATCTATCTCTTTCCAATTTCCATGATTCCGGTGCTCCGCCTTCACTTATTTTTGGTATTGTTCTTCCAATTCCTTGATTCATCATCCAAGTTCCACCTGCATAAGATGTAATAGTTCGGGATGAAGAATTATAAATTTCATGTGATTTGGAAAGCGGGGAGTCACTGAGAGTGATAATGGTATGCATGTGAGCTCCTTCTTTTTCGAATGGATATTTATAATCAGTTCTTAGGATAGTTGGAGGATTTTCCGGTTTGAATTGTGAACCTAAATAGATTCTACCATTGGAAAATAACAATCCTCCTGATTTCATATAGGGATCTGCAACAACATCATAGTTTGTGTCTTGCATGGTTCCCATGTCATCGAGAATTTTCAATTCAAACAGTCCTTTGCTATGATCGAAATCAACCGCAAGATTAAGTGGTTTTAGGGTTTTGTTCATTTTTTCTTGCAGATCTTCGATTGACTCGATAACTTCACCTTCATTCAAAGTTTCTTCATTTTCATTAATTTGTTGATTTTCACTTTCTTTTGAGACTAAGAACGCTGGATTTCCATCTGCATCTATGATTATTTGGCCGCTTCTGGATAGTTTTCCTTTAAGAATTTCATAATTTTTCATATCATATCCAGTCATTCCACCGGATTTTCTCATCTGTTCAAGCATATCTCTCATTTGTCTAACATCGTTTTCTTGTTGCATGACTTCGGCGGATTTTTCTTCTGTTCTGACTAGACCTTTTTCTCTAGAAGAGATAATGTCTGATCCCAGCCCTATAATGACATCACCTTTGTGATTGACTCCTAATCCAAATGTCCAATCTCTACCGGGTCGATAGTTTTGTCTGACTGAGTTAGAGATATTGCGTTTAAATGTTTTGTAATCAGCTAAAACTTTAGAAGCCGGAATTTGATCCCATGATTTGCCATTTCTTTTTTGAATTGCGATTTTAACCGGCGAATTTTGGCCGATATATGCTTTTTTAGCTTGATCAGTTTTGGCAGTTTCCAATTGTTGATCGGTTTTGTCAATGCCGTAACCTTTTAGTGCCGCTTGTTCCGCATCAGAAATCTTCCCTTCGTGATCAGGTGAGAATGAAACAGTGACACCTGGCACAGGAACACCAATATATGCAATGCCCGGTGTGACAGTGACAGTTTTACTAACTTCAATTGCTACTCCCGCACCTGCTCCCCATCCAAGTCCGATTTTTCCTTCAAAATCAAGGCCAGCTCCCACACCAACTCCACCAACCAGGGCAAATGGTCCCAGATTTGGAGTTTTATAACCAATTCCAGCTCCAACATAAACACCGGATTTGGAAGCATCTTTATAATTAACTCCTATTCCGGCACCTGCACCAATCATGAATGTTCCATAATTGACGCCATTGACCAGAATCGGGATAGGCATTCCTACTCCGGCTCCAAGTCCGATTGTGCCGGTTGTTGTATCAAGTCCTACACCTATATATACAGGAAGCACTTGTCTGACTGCCGCCGGGATTTCTTTTTCCGGCACTCCGGCATCTCTAAGGGCTTTTTTAAATGTTTCAATTTCTTCATCAGATAGTCTATCTTGATATTCATCTATTATTTTTCTCATTTCCTCTTGAGCTGCTTGTCTTTGTTCATGTAATTTATCATTGTGTGAGTGAAGGAAGCCAAGTCTGATCATTTTTTGTACTTCTTTGGCTTTATCGGAATTTCCGTATAAAAGCTCTACATTACTTTCTGTTATATCAGTTATCCCAGCTTTTTTGTTGTATTCCGCTCTAATTTCATCAGCTTTTTCAGGGTCTGAGAAAACGATACCGTTTACACCCATATCCAAATATGAATCTGCGTAAAAAATAATGGCTTCTCTATAGGCTTTATTATATGGTGATAGATTGTTTGGGTTTTCTTTTGCTCTTTTTTCTACGTTTCTTGTGAATTCCAGGTGAGCAAATTCAAAGTCCATTTCCTGATAGATTTTTTCTTCTACTGCGGAAGAGGATTTGTTAGTTTGAACATCTTCATATGTTTCGCCTGATTTTTGATTAGGAAATAAACCATTAATTATTTTTCTGTTTTCGTTTTGAGGATTTAAATATTCTTTCAACTCTTGATCGAGTTCTGTCTTTTTGCTTTCATTAAAATATTCTATAATTTTTTTATTCGGGTTATTTGGCATAGATCCAAGCAAATATCCTCTGACTCGGGTTGGGAGTGATTTAATAACATAGAACTCCGCTGTTGATGTTTTGTTTTTACCCTTAACAATATGTCCTCCATTTACCAAATCTTCGATAGTAAAAGCTTCAAATAAAATTTTTAAAGCCGTCCTTCCATATTTTTTCGCATATTCTTTATTTTCTTTTCCAAATATTTTTGAATCAAAAGCTATACCGACAAAATTATCTTTTGCTGTTATTTCATCAAGTCTGTATGATTTTAATCTGTAAATTTCATCTGAATCAGCTGAAGTGCTTATCGAATCAAGATTAAATACCACACCACCTGAATAGTTTTTAATTTCCAGATCTTGATTTCTTAGAAATTGTGTAACTTTGTCTTCTGAATGAGCTTCAATTTTTGAAACTTCTTTACTTTCAAAGGCATTTTGAAGCTTGTTAACAGCAACAAGAATTTCTTTGAATTTTTGAGCCGCTTTTTGATCTACACCTTGTTTTGGATTTCCATTTTTATCAAATTTCTCTTCATAAATATGTTTCATCCGATTATTTGTGTATCTGCTTCCCATTTTTTCTCCCTCATTGCCAAGTGGCATAGGATAACCATCAAAAACAATACTCAATATTCTATCGGTTTCAACCACATGATTTCCTCC
>WJLA01000059.1 GCA_014728765.1 Candidatus Peregrinibacteria bacterium | reverse complement strand
GTGAAGTTGGATAGGCTACAAATAATAACTCTAAAAAAAGCCGTTGCACAATATATAGGAATATGAGCGGTCTGCAAGACCCAGCGATTATTACAGGTTGGACGAAATCCATAGCAAAATCAGTGCTATGCACTTATCGACTGGTACAGTTAATCATCAAGCAAATAAAAATGATAAAGCAAAAACCCCTTCCAGGTGGACAGGGCTATAACTTATACACTATGCACCTTCAGGGCAAATAGTATTGTAATAATAATTAATCGTTAAATATAGGATGCATTAGAAGAGATACTTAATTTCCAAAACAATGGAATTACAAAAGATAACAGAATGGAAAAGTAATTGCATGCACAACACTGCACAAAAGACTTTTTTTTGCCAAATTGATATATTTCTTCTTTATTATATAATAGCGTTAAACACATTCTTTGTATAAAATAAAAAACGACTCAACAATAATTGAAATTGAATTATAGACGAATAGGAAACATAAAATTGTTTCAACCATGTTTCAACCAAGCCAAATAAAAAAGCCTCAGAATTTCTTCCAAGGCTTTGATTAAATCGGGTAAAAGGTGACTTTTTTTGAGTTTTTTGAAAAAAAATACTTAAACAATGCAACTCAGTCAATATGAAATGGTTTTATCAATTTCTAATCTAGAAGTATTTTTTCAATATTTTTTGCCCTTTTGCCCGTTTTAGATAATATGAAAATTAAATGTTACCTAATCTCAAAATAATAATCACTATTAGAATGTCCCTCAGAGTATTTTTTGCCTTTGATTTCTGCTAGGCTTTTTAAATATTTTGTAAATCTATTAGGACTTATTGCATCTTTTTCTTTGTATGCTTCCACATATTTTTTGTATAGCTCATTTTTATTATATGTTACACCAATTTTGATTTTCTTAACAAATTCTACGAAGCATTGCGAAGTTTCATTTAACACGTGTTTAGCTTCTAAAATTTCTGAGTTATATTCAACGATATCATTTTTCAGATAAAACCTTGTGATGTGCAACATTAAATTGTAGAAGGAGTTCCACTGCTCTGTATCCCAGTCTTGGAAAAATAGATGGTTGAATTTATCGTAAGGACTGTACTTATCACTATAGTAGCTTGTAAGGTCAAATTCCAGCTTTCTTCTTCTATGGGAACTCCCAGAGCCATTAATAGCGTAATTTGTTGTTATCGCTATTTTGGGGCTTTTTTCAAAAGGGATAAGGATTTTATCCTTACCTTTCTTTTCTACTGAAACTCCTTCTGTTATTGCTGGAAACAACTTTTCAAAATTAAAGTTTCTTTCAACATCATCAAACTGAACAATTTCTGTGTCTAATTCAACTTGCTGGAATGCAAATCGTTGATTTAAATCCAAGGATTTACCATCTATTTTGGTTACTTTACGCAATTTATCAATTGCATCTAGTAGTATACCTTTTCCAGTTCCACCATTTGGATTACCATCTATTTTATCATCCATGAAAATAATAGACTTGCTGTTAGATTTATCTCTGTAATTATGCATTAAATATCCTAACATACTAATTAGTCGTTCATAGCGATTCCTTGATGCTTCATGCGATAATGAAGATTCACAAATATCTTTAAGAAATTTGTAAAAGACACTTGTTTCAAGAGTTTTATTTAGACTAAGAACCTTGACATCATGGTCAATAATGTGTTTTTCCCACACAAATTTTTCAAATTCTCCATATTTATTTAGGGAGATACTGTTACTTTTTACTTCAACTACGCCATTTTTAAATGGGAAATATGAGCTCGAAGAAGTGTCCCTTAAAATAGAACTATTAAATTCAGGTAATGCAGTTAATGATCTATTCGTTAAAAGGTTTGTTCCTTTCACTAGATTGTTAAGAACGACGGATTTATCCTCAAATTCGTGTTTTTTAACGTAATTACAGCAAAACAACAGTAAATTATGTTCGTTAAAAGGATTCAATTTATTATCTACTTGTTGGATAATGTTGGGTTTTAATTCTTTATCATCATATTTGAATCTTTGAAATCCATTTTTTGCCAAAAAATTAATTAAATAAATAGGTTCTATTTTTAATTTGTCATCCCAAAATCTCATTTTATTCTCCTCCTTTAAATAAATTCTTTTCAAGAAATTTTTCCCTACTTGCTCTTGTGTAAAAAATTTTATTACGTACCTGCACATAGTCAATAAGACCATCCTTTCTCCAATCAGAAAGCGTCCTCTCGGACACCTTCCAATTTCTTATCAAATCACTGTTGTCCCACAATTCTTCTGCAGGCTCAATTCTTCCTAACAGATTATCCAGTTTTTCCTTGATTAATGCCTGACCTTCTTCAATCTCATTTAACCTCAATTCGAGTAAATACTCATTCATTTTTACCTCCTTCCCTTGTTTTATTGTTTTCCAATACTTCTATTATCTCGTGGTATTTGTAGAACCACGTACTTCCCAATTTATAAGCTGGGATTAATCCCCTGATGCGATAATTTTGGAGGCTGCTGCTTGAAATATTCAGCATCTCACATACATCGCCAGACCTCATCCACCAGGGTTCATTCTGGTCGTGCCAGGATGAGGACGAAAACTCGTTTTGAAAAGACTTTTCCATATGTAATAATTATTAATTTGTGCAAAGATGGGATCGCTGAGAGACAGCTGAAATTTCAACTGTCTTTTGGGATATATGGAATTGGCCTCCAGATAAGTGTTTAACTGGGATTAAAAAGCAAGAAAAAAAAGTAAAACCTTTATTTGAGCTGCTATTTACTCTGTTTCACGTTGTTCAATAT
>WJLA01000058.1 GCA_014728765.1 Candidatus Peregrinibacteria bacterium | reverse complement strand
GATTGGAAATGTGTGTTTTCATCAAATGTTTTACTAATCCATATAATTTTATGATCAAAATTATTTAAAACTTCACTACAGTTTTCTATTAAATTTCTAAAATTATTTTTTTGGATTGAAAATTCGATTAAAGAGCTCTTATCAATGTTATTGATTTTTTTGGTGATTTCATCAAGATTTTCTGTGATATTCGCTCCGATTTTTTTAATCTCATTAACGGTTTTTGTAATTTCATTCCATTCGGGTGTGTCAACAAATAAAAAATTTATTGCCAATATGGTATGGAAATCATTAGGTGTTTTGCCGAATTTATTGAGCATCAAGACAATTTGTTCAAAGAGATTTTCAGAAGTTTTTTTTAAAATTTCCAAGTCTTGTCTTGATGAATAAATACTTTTTTCAAGTGAATCATCTTGTTTTTCAATTTTTAGATGAGCTTGTTCAATACTTTTTTCCAGAGAATCAATATTTTTTCTAAAATAATTGGGAGTAAGATTAATAGTAAGAGCGTCAGTACCTATTTTGTTTAAGTGATGAGCTTCATCAATAATCAAATACTTTCCTTCCGCCAGTGTTTGATTATCAGCAAAGGCATCTTGTAAAAGTAAAGCATGATTCACAACAATTATGTTTGCCGCCTCCGCTTTTTTTCTTGCTAGATGAAGAAAATACTCCTCTTCTTCAGGAACAGTATTGCTATCAAAGTCACATCCTAATTCGTCAAGTAGCGTTATTTCTTTGTTTTGTAAATTCAATTCATCCAGATCACCTGTTTGCGTTTCTTCCAGCCATAAAATAACTTTAATTAAAACTATCAGTTCAAAATCGGCAAGAGTAGCTTTATTTTTTAAAAATTGTAATCGGGTCAATGAAATATACTTTTTCTTTCCTTTTAAAATTGCAACTTTAATGTCAGGGAAGAGCTTATTTAATATGGGAAAGTCTTTGTTAATAAGCTGATCTTGTAAATTGTTGGTATGTGTGGAAATGATTACTTTCTCTTGAGTGTTATTGCTGATGTAACAGGCGGGAAGCAAATATCCGAAAGTCTTGCCGGTGCCTGTTCCAGCTTCCGCAATCAAATGTTTTTCGTTAATAAAAGAATCTAAAATTTTTTCCGTGAATACTTTTTGACTGGGTCTGGTTTCAAAATCCGGAATTAAGTCTTTTAAATTGCTATTCTCATCATAAAGATCCAGTATATCTTCTGTTGATTGAAATTGTGGATGTTTAATTGAAGAATATTTAGCTTTTTGCTTTTTTAAATTTTTGTCGTTAGATTTGCTTTCGGATTCTTCAAAAACTATTCCCAGATCCCAATCAGATTTTTTAATAAGTGATTTTATTTCTGATAAAACAGGCTTGGGAATATTGTTGATTTTTTTTCTCAATAGATTGAAAAGTTCAAAACATACCATAGTGTCTGACATGGCTCTATGTTTGTTGGAGTGTTTTAACTTTAATATACGACTTATTGTATCAAGACTATAAGAGGGGAGACCCGGGAGTAATATTCCCGCTAATTCAAATGTATCAAATTGTTTGTTGGTGATTTCCAGACCTTTTGATCTTAAAAAAGTTAGGTCAAAATCAATATTGTGTCCTATTATGGGGTGTTTGTCGATGAAATCAACCAATTGAGATTTTATGTCAGCAAATATTGGACTGTTTTTTACCATGTCCATATTGATACCGGTAATATGGCTAACCATGCTTGGTATATCAGTTTCAGGATTTATTAATGTTTCGAATGTATCAATGATTCGATCGCCTTGAAACTTAATGGCGGCAACTTCAATTACTTGATCGGTTTCAGCATCAAAACCGGTAGTTTCTAAATCTAATGCAATATATGTTTTCATTACTTAATATATAGCATTATTTTTTGTTTATAAAAAGGCCACTCATTAATTTTGAGTGGCCTTTGATTGTATTTTGGTATTTGTTTCTATTTCTTATTAATATTTTGAAGATAAATATAAGTCGACAATTTTGGCAGTTTCCGCCCTGGTTAAATTGTCCGCCGGAGCAAAGCTGAATGTTGTTTTTCCATTGATGATTTGATTGTCATAAAGTGTTTTCACTCCATCATAAAACCAATCATCTGTCGAAACATCGTTAAACGGTAAGGTTGTATTGATATCTTCTTCAAGGTTGCCCAATCTACTGATAATTGTGGCCGCTTCAGCTCTGGAAATTGATTGATTTGGTCTGAATGTGCCATCTTGATATCCGGTGATCAGTCCTTCTTTTGCAGCCAATTTTACTGAAAAAGAAAACCAGTCGTCGTCCGAAACGTCAGTAAAATTTGCAGATTCAATGTTAGGAATGCCAATTGATCCATATTCTGCCAAGACTATTGTTTTGACAAATTCAGCTCTGGAAATAGGTTTATTCGGTCTAAATGTTCCATCTTGATAGCCATTCATTATTTCCATGAATTTGACATTTTCAACATAATCATAAAACCAATCCGATTTTTCTACGTCGGAAAAAGAAACAGTGTCGATCAAACCGGTAGTTTCATTTTTTTCCAAATTGTAATCGTATTCTTGATATTTTGATGTGATTGTACTCATCTCTTCAATGAAAGCCGAAAGGCCCTCTTTGATCAAATCAGTGTCTCCATTTAAAGATAAAGAGGAATGATAAAGTGAATCATTTATTTTGTCAGAAGTGGCAAATAGACTATTGAGAGGTCCAAGGAACTCGGAAACTGATTCGGATGTGAAGAAGAAATTATCTCCCAAGGAGACCAAGTATGTTTCCAAGTTGTCAAAATTTAAGAAAGCAATACTGGTGAGGTCAGTGTCAGCTTGATAATTCTCACTGAAATAATCATCATCCATTAAACCGTTGTCGCTGAAAATGTTTTCCGGTTGATTATGGATAGTAAAAACAAATAAATTGTCGTTAGTGACGCCTGTTGTGATTTTGATAGATATTTCTTCCACAGGAGAGTAAGCGTCTTTTAAAACGGTAGCTTTGTCAGGATAAATTATCAATTGATTCAGATTGCTTCCGTTTATACTTACTTCATTTTCCTCAACAGCCATTTTATATGCTTCTTCAACGGAAAATAAGTCTTCTTCATTCGAATATTCAAGCATTAGGTCATAATCTTCTTGCAGATTATTTTTGATTGATTCTTTCAATCCTTCAATGATTAATTCGGAAGCAATAGTCGCTTCAGCGTTGTTGCTGACTTCTGATATCAAAGACAGTGCAGGATACATTTCTTGATGATCATGAACAGCTAAGACAATTCTTTGATTGAACAGGCTTAAAATATCATTTTCCAAATCTAAGCCAAATTCTTCGTTTGTAATTGTTTTTACCTCTTCAAAGGTTTCTTCAAGCATGATGTCAGTTTCACCTAGGATTTCGGTAGTTTGATCGATTTGTTTTTGGAAATTGTACGATTCTTGAAAAAATATTAACCCTTCTGCGGAAATGGATTTATAAAGCTCAGGCATGAAAGTATCGACTTCGAACTCTGATGATTCATCAAATTTAACCAGAAGGTCGGCTTGGTAACCATTTTCATTTTGTTGAATTGAGATACCCTCAAAATCTATATACGAAATAGTTGATAGCTCTTCATCTAATTCAGTTATTGCCGCTATATTGATGAAGATGTTTAAAAAACTGTTTTCTAATTTTTCAGAGTCAAATGATTGATAACTTTCATTTAAAGATAGCGAATTGTCACTTAATGCTCCGGTCACAAAATCAAATACAATACCTTCAGTATTGGAAAGTAATACTGAGTTTGAATAATATCCGAAAAACATATCTTCATCTTCTTGATAGGATATGCTATCCGTTCCAATCATGGTTTCATCCAATTCGGGGTAATTATTGATTATTTCATTAAAATCTTCTTCTGAAATGGATTTAATCAGAAAATAGATGTCTTCACCGGTTCTTTTGTGTTGAGTTTGAGCCACACCCAGTTTTGATGTTTCCATATTATGAAGAATAATGCTTTCTGAAGCAGTTAGTTCTTCATCTAGTGAAATATCTTGGATAAGTTTCTCAAGTTCACCTTTAAGCGGATGTTCTTGACTTGGATCAAGCTCCAAGAAGAAAATTGAATTGTTAGGTGCGATTGAATCTGCGTCCAACGCGAAAGCGAGGCTGCTGAAAATGGCCTGCGAACTAAGCAGTAGTACCGCAGTTAATAATGATAAAAGCTTTTTCATGATGGCTTAATTAGTGGATGTTGTGTCGACTATAAATAAAAAAATTTTTAATCGCAACCTTTTAGAAATTTATGGTTGAGACTTTGGAAAAATGTTTTTTTGTGTTATAATGAAGGGATTTAATTGTGCTTGTGAAACGCGAAATTCTAAAAAAAGTTCTGCTCTCGGCAATAGTTTTTGTTAGCTATTATGTTGGTGTGTCAACTTATATCTTAAGTTTGAGTAAGATTTTAAGCACTCAAGGTCCAGGTTTGATACCGCCATTATTTGTAGCTTCTTCAATATTATTTTTGATTTTTGCAGTTTTGAATTTGTTGTTTTCCAATAGGTTGCCGGTAGAAAAAGTGCTGATTTTTTTGATGTTGTTTTATATAGGTGTTTATTTGGTTGGCGGTTGGTTTGGATTAAATGAATTTTGGGGGATGATAACACTATATATTTCCGGTTTTTTGTTTATGATAGTGTTCGTGTTCATTTATAATGAAGTTGTTAGCGCTTTGGTGACACCAATTCAAGCGAAGGGTATATTTCCGTTGACAGTAGGTTTTGCGAGTCTTGGAATCATTGCTGCTTCTCTTCTGATTGAGGTATATGAATTTTACGGTTATCAAATAGGTGTAGGATTTTTGTCAGCTTTGATAATGTCCATAAGCTTGATTTTAACAATTATTTTAATACTGTTTTTCAATAAAACTTTTAAGACTAATTTTAGCTATGAAAAGAGCGACAGAAGTTCCATTTCAGAAATTAAGAATGCCGCCAATTATATTTTTAAAGAAACGAGATTGTTCAAGTTGTTGATCTGGGTAATTTTCATGTTGATCGGTTTGAAAATTTTAACCGAATTTAAATATAATGTGGTGATAGAGGATATATTTGCCGGTCAAGAATTAAGTCTATATCTGGGATGGGTTTTAAGTGTTATTAATGTGATTTTAGTCATTTTGAATTTTTTTATAATTAAAAGGGTTTTGTTTAGATTCGGTGTTTCGAATATGTTGATATTTTACCCTTCATTGTTTTTATTGTTATTGTTTCCAGTGATATTTACAGGATTCGATTATCGAATTGTGACAATATTATATGTGTTGGAGGTTGTTGCTTATGCTTCAATTGTTAATGTGACTATTCATCAAATCATTGAAATTTCGGATAGTCATTTACATAGAATGGTATATTTGTTTTTGAAGGGTTTGGTTGTTGGTGTGGCGATGCTGTTTTTCTCGCTTTTGCTTTTGGTTTTTACTTATCGCATCGAATTGGAGCCTTTCTTAAATACAACGTTTTTAATTGTGTTGGCCACATTTTTAATAGTTAATTTGGTCAGACTCAAGAAAATGTATTTATCAGAGCTTCATAGCAAATTGTTTTCTAAAAACAGGTTACTTAGATTAAAGGCAATAGAGTTGTTGGCTGAAAAATCAAATAAAGACAAGGCGGAAAATTATTTGAGAAGACTTTTAAAGATGCCGGAGTTGGATTATGAATTAAAAAACAAAGTTATTTATAGTATTGGAGTTATAGGAAATTACCAAAGCTTAAACGATTTGATACAGGTTTTGAAAGTTGGCAAATCCAAGGAAAAATTTTCAGCGATACAAGCGATAAATGCAATAATTGAAAATAAAAAATACCTTGCTAAATATCCCGTTTCCAAACATTTGCTTCTGGAAGTTTATGAAGAATTGTTATTAAGCGATGCACCAAGATATTTGAAGTTGGAAGTTATTTCTTCTTTGCAATATTTTAATTGGGATGAAATCATTTATTTTTTGGAAAATCATCTAAAGGATGACGATTCGCATATTAGAACAAATATTATTGAGATTTTCGGAACATTTAAAGATAGAGGAATTATTTCATATTTAATGCCATATTTGAAAGATGAAGATGTTTATGTTACTGCGTATGTAATTTTATCACTATGGCAATTCAAAGATCAAAGAGTGTTTTTGTTGCCCAAATTTTCTGAAATTCTTTTGAAAAATGATAAAAAATCTAAAATGGCCTGTCTGCTACTAATTGGTTCATTGAATGCCGTATGGGAAAAAAAGTTTGTTATAAAATGTTTAAATTCCAAAATTAAAAAAGTGAAATATCTGGCAATAATAACTATGGTAAAATTGGGAAATATGAAATATGTTACTGATTTTGTTGAATATCTGGTTAAGGAGGTTAGAGCTAAAGGCAAGTCTGAACTGGATTTTTTGTTATCCAACTATCGTAAATTACCCGAGATGACCAAAGAAATCATTATAAGAAAAATTCAAGACTTGCCCGAAGAAGATATGCAAAAAATATTTGTCGGATTTAGAGATTCCGACTATCTGTTTGGATATGAACAACAGGTGTTGAGTTAAGTGTTGAAAACTGAAGAATGCCTATCAATATATGCATAAGTTTTGGCTGCATCAAATGAGGTATTTCCGGTTAGTATAGCTCCGTATTTCGGGTGTTTGAGCGCTTCTTCGTAGCTGATTTGTTTTATTTCTCCATTTGCTTCTTGTATTGTCACATATTCATATACGCCTTGGAATTCTCCCGAATAATCAGAATATCCCGGACCGGTCGGTCCTGTATGGGCAGGGTTAACTTGCCAGAAATAGCGTTCTTTTTGGTGCTTGTTCATTCTGTCCAAGTTTGAAGGAATAGCTTCGGTTTTTGCTCCACCATACTCTTCATGACCAAGGCCTTGTTCAATTACTTTGGTTTTTCCTGTCCCGATTCTAAAATCTTTTTCTGTTAGTCCTCGGTATTTTGTTTCAACTTGTTGAGCTTTAATTAGAGAGTATCGATTTCCGTGCATTTCTTCACCTGCCGGCAAGGTGACCATTTTTCTAACATGTTGCTCATTTGCTGCTCGCATATACATTGTGTCGACCATGGCTTTGGTGGGCATGGCAACGCCATATTTCCTCATGCTGGCCGCCAGTTGCGGACTGGCTTGTACCGGCACAGGATTTTCTTTTCCAATTCTTAATGGTCCATTCATGCCATAAAATTTGATTACTGTTCCGTCAGTGCCTTTTCTTTCAAATTGTGTGAAATGATAATTTTCCGGAGCTACATCAATTCTGCCCGCTTCCAAGTCTTCGACAATTTTCTTATCTCTTGCAGATCCTTTTAAATTGCCGAGGCTTTCCATATATTCTTCTCCGGAAGGAGTATTTTTTTGTTTCTCCGGCAAACTTAAATGTGGTTTTTTGGAGGTTAGAAAGGTTTGTTCAAAATCTTTTCCAAGGTATTTTGCGAATTGGGCGGGACTGTTTATGCCCGCAGCTTTAAATTCATCTTCCATCTCCATGTACACGGATTCAAGCGATTGATTGACTTGCTCTTTTTGATTTGAGTATTGGTTTATGATTTCTTTTCCAATTTCCGCAATTTCAGTTTTTTTGTTTGGATTTTGCAATTTATCCAATCTTTGTTCAGGAACCATAATAATTGATTAATCAAATTATTATAGCATTATTTGTGGAATGTGTTAAATATAACTGCCCCGGGCACACATTCATATTTGGGGCTGAAAAAATGCAATTTGATTTTGTCGGCAATATCTGCGTCAATAAGCTCATTATTCATTGTTTTTATCATGTTTCCTCTAAATCCCGCCGCTCTTTCAAGTACTCCACCATTTTCTATGATGGCAATTTCCATATTTTTTTGTTTGGAAAAATCTTGCATTGCTTTGATTGTGGTGCTTAACATTAAGCCAATTAGGGTAGAACCTCTGCGCAAAATCTCTTTCCAAATAAATTCCAGAATTTCTTGACAATTTGTGTCCAAAACGCTTGCATTAGTTATTTTTTCCAATTCGGCGGAATCCATGTTTTCTATATCAATATTACCTAATATTTTTTCAGGAAGTTGATTATTCTTGATTAGATCTTTTAAGATTGTTTTCATTAATAAATGTTGCCATCGACCGGAAATCATTTTTTCATTGTGATAGTCAGAACCAATATTATATTCTTTTTCGATTAAATAATCGTAGCGAGAGGGTGTTGCGCCTTCAAAATTTCCAAACTCAGTATTTACCAGAAATGATTCACCATTTTCTTGATCACATTTAATCGCAACATTGCTACCTTCACCTACAATTACATTTATTGCCGAGGTAAAAGTGTAATTGTGAGTTATTTCTATTGCTTTAGCCGATAGTAGGCTTGCGATAGAGTCATGGGTTACGGTTATTTCAAGATTAGGGTATCCATTCTTTTTTAAAAAATTTTCCAAAGTTGCTCCCAGGTTAATAT
>WJLA01000057.1 GCA_014728765.1 Candidatus Peregrinibacteria bacterium | reverse complement strand
CCCTCTTTTGCTCGCTAAATTGGAAAAAATCAAATTTTAAGAACGAAAGCCCATTTATTGATAGGACGAAAATATTTTTTTGAACTCACTCCGCTACGCTTCGTGCCACGCTGCGCTCTCCTCCTTTCAGTCGTCGGGGCGCATAACAATGACTATGCGGTTCAGCCCTCAGCTCGGGCTTCACCCAAATTTTTCTTCCGCTACGCTACAGAAAAACTTCGTATATCCCTAACGTTGTACGCCATGCCCTTTTCTGATAAGGTAATAAACCAATAAGAAAATATATGGAAAAATTTACAGCTAAAGAAGCATTGCTTACTCTTACTCTCACAGTTCCTTCGCTCGTAGGCTACGGAGTCGAAGCTGCCGTTAAAACAGGTGTCCAAAGTACACGCGATGAAATTGCTATAGTCGCTCAGGGTATTGAGCTAAACAGCTTCATGTGGGGCAATGGATCATTAGATCCAACAAATTACTGGACGCAAGCAATGCAAGACAAAGAAAAGTAGGGCACAGCGTACAACAATGACTATGCGGTTCGTTCGATTCCTCACTCTCCCAACTTGCACGGGTGAGCCGCTTCGCGCTATTATACACCCGCGCAAGTTCGCATCAGTCATGGACGTTAGCGTAAATACATTTTTTCTTTTGCCCTTCGGTCAAAATAAATTTGATTTTTATTTTGATAGAGGGGGGAATAGAATATCTATAATCAGACATAACATATTCAAAAAAATGACATGGATAGATGAATTAGATTTCGAGAGAGCAATAGACGAAATTAAAATTGATGAAAAAACAGGAAAAAATTTCTGCCTAGATCCGCTCAGATTTAACGACCTCGCAGACAAAAAGATTCGCGCAACTTTAATCAAAGAAATTGTAAACATAATAAAAACCAACAAATACTTACCTCAAGACTTAATCAAAATTGATGTACCAAAATCAAACTATACCTTACGACCAGGAGCGAGACCAGAGTTGATCGACTGGATTGTATATACCGCAGTAACAAATCTTATTGCAGATTCAATTTATAAAGAAATTCCCACAACAAGTTACAGTTTTAGAAAATTTTCTGGAAAGAAAATTAAAAAATTTAAAAAATCTGTAGATTATTGGATAGATTTCGAAGATGACGCCATCAAGATCAGCGAAGAAGGCAAATTTGAATATCTACTGGTAACAGACATAACTGCATTTTTTGAACACATAAGTATCGACGAACTCAAATATAGATTAAAGCTTTTTAGCGATGAAGAGAACTATAAAAAAGCTGTTAACTTCCTAACAGATAGCATCTTATCTCAATGGACTAAAGACAACAAAATACCAAAATTTGGGCTTCCTCAAGGGCCTACAGCTTCAACAGTTTTAGCAGATATTTATCTTTACTCTGTGGATAAAACACTAAATGAAAGTGCGCACTTAAAGTTCATAAGATTCATGGATGATTTTAGGCTTTTTGTAAAAGATCGAACTGATCTAAAAAAAGCAATTTCTTCGCTAGTCAGAGAGTTAAGGGAACTGAAGTTGAATTTAAATGCAAAAAAAACGATAAGCTATATCTTAAAAGATAAAGTTAAACTAAAAAATGTCTTCGATCCTGACAGAGAAAAACTACGCCTCATAAGTGAGGCATTCAAATCTAAGAAGAAAGATCAAATTCTCTTGGTCGGCAAATCCCTAACAGAACTAAAAGACTCTCAAAATAATACTTTTAAAGAAAGACATTTAAAATTTTTCATCGGAAAAATGATAGATTCTATGAAGTACAAAATTGCAAAGAGCGAGTATATCAAAAATTTAACTCAAGAATTATTAGTCCAATTCAAAGAAAGACACCACTTGTCGAAGACTTTATGTTGGTTTTTTGTTGCAGCAGGTATTTATGACAAAACGTTAAAAGATACAATCACAAAAGGATTAATAGAGTTTATATGCAGTAAAGAAAACATTTATCAATGGCAGGAAATGTGGGCGCTCGACACAATAAGGCAGCTAGATTCTATTTCCTTGATGGATATTGAGAAGCTAAAAAAACATTATTCTAAAAATAATGAATCGTGCTTTTCACAATTTGCACTTATAGCCTGTAGTTCTGGTAATCATGATATGAGAGAACATGTACTAAATTCGAAAAGAATGTATGCCGATCAATATAGAGCAACACTCTTGGGGATACAAAAACTGGACAAAGACATTGTCAAATCCATAAAGAATCAAGCTCCAAAATATTTCCAAGAGTATTTCCAAAAATTGAGTGAAGAAGATTACGGCTTTAAATATGAACTAGAGGAGATAGAAATATATGATGATTATTAAGGTGTTTTTAGCGCGCACAATTCACCCCCTAACCCCCTCTTGTGCTCGCCAAAACAGAAAAAATCAAATTCCTACTCCCTTTAGTAAGTGATTTCTTTCAAAAATCAAAAAGAAAAATGTACATCCGCTAACAAGGTATAAGTGGTTCCGTTCAATCGTTTCTCTCCTTCACTTCACCCATATTTGCGGGTGATCCGCCTTTGGCGTATTATATCACCCGCAAACATCGCTTATACCTAGACGTTAGCGTAAATAACAATAATCCATCGACCATTTTCGTGGTATAAAAATATTGACAATTTTTATATTATATAGTATAATGAGTGCATTATATTAACAATTATATTATTATGAAAGGAAAAAACTCAATAGCATTTCCAGAAGATTCAAAACAAGGTAACAACCTTGCGGAAAGAAAACTTCGTACTCTTCAACTTAATGAAGCCATCCAAGATGCTCAAGGAGAAGTGAAACGTTTATCTGAATATCTTAGTTATGCACTTGGACAAAGTAATTCAGTTGAAGATATTAATAATATTAATGCCGTGGTACGCATGCTAAGATCTTCATTACAAAACTTTAAACGTAATCCAAAACAAACATCTGATAAGCTAGCATTACTTGTTGTGTTTTCAGGTAGATTATTACAATTTAACGATGATGATGTAGAGTTTTTATCTGAAAATGGTATAGAAGATGTAATACAAAATTTTAAAGTAGAGATAGAACAATCTGGACTCGGGAATCCTAATGGATCTAAGAAAAGTTAAGCTACGATTATTGTTAAATCCGCTAACAGCAGTTTATAGGGCTCGCTTCCCTATTTATAGTATATAAATTTTCGCTCGCACAAATTTACCAATGGTGCGGCGTAGCCGCGGTATTGTACCATTGATCAACTTCCTATAAACTGCAAACGTTGTGCGAAATCACTTTTTTTGGTATAATATAAAGATAATAATAAAGGGCTTCTGCATTTCGTACAACGTCTGCGACTCTGAGAAGTTGGACAGGTGTATAATACGCCGCAGGCTTACACCTGTCCAATTTGGGTGAACGACTGAGCAAGGCGAAGGAGCGAACCTCATAGTCGCTGTTGTGG
>WJLA01000056.1 GCA_014728765.1 Candidatus Peregrinibacteria bacterium | reverse complement strand
GCATTTCGGAGAACCGACCTGTCAAACCGTTAAAATTTTTAATAAATGCACAGACATTGAAATTAGCACTTTCCGCCAAATGTTTTATATACTTTGTTGTGTTTTCGTGCTTTATTCTCCGCAGTCTGTCCGTGCGTTGGGGTAGCCATACTCTTTGACAAGTTTTGGTCTGTGTGTCGGCTTTTTTGAGCGACTTGGCAATGTGTATGGATACGAAGGAAGGGTAATCAAGCATTTCTTTCCTTTAAAATTTCTAACACTGGCGCATTCATTCTATCCGATGGAATTATTGGATTATCATCTGGTGTAATCCCCATTCTATCAGGGTCATTAAGCCCAATTTCCCATGCCTCACGAATTATTAATTCTGTTTTGAGAATACCATGAGTTTGATATGGGTTTATAGACTGAGGATTAAATGTTATCTCAGCTGGGCATAATATGAATTTCTTTATGTTTTTATAAGCCTCGATAAGCTTTTCTAAATTCACAGAAGAATCGGGAGTCATTTTATGAGATTTAGTCATTGAAACTGTAATTCCACCTTTCTTATGTTTCATTTTCCTAAAATCAGAAGATATACATACTCTATACCAAAAAGGATTTTGTTTATCTATCCCTTTGATAATAGAAATACGAATTATATCCTCCGAATCTTGTTGTCCAAATCTTTTTTGCCAATCTTCAAAAATTAGCTTGCCTTTATCCCCATTCTCAAAACCAATAAAAACATAAAATCCTTTATTGGTAAAAAAAGAGCCAAAACCTTTCCATTTTGCAATACTCCATTGGTTTTCATCAATTATTGAAGATACAGTTCTCCTATCATGGGATATATTATTCAAATCAAAATCTGGTCTTTTACTATCATTGGTAGCATAATTAAATTCCTTTTCATCTTCTTCTTCGATTACATTAAACGGGACTTTTCTAATGTTTGGAAATTCTTTAATGCTAGTTGAATACCAATCCTCTAGAAAAAGCTTGGGTTTTTGACCTAAGATATCAAGAGTAAAATTCCTATGATGCAGAATTAACGAAAACCTCTCATTAACTTCCTCGTTTTTAAACAAGTTTTCGAGGTGTTCCAATGGGTTGTCAATAAAGAAGTTTGAGGTTAAGATATGTACCGTAAATTCTAGTATTTTAGTTATAACCTTTGATTGGTTGTCTCGATTAAACGAAAATTGATTTAAACTAAGTTCATATAGATTTCTTTCTGGATTATATACAAAAGTGAATTCTCTTTCTTTTTCATCCCTATTAAGTTCAATAAGAATCGTTTCCTTAGTCGGAATTACATTATTGAGCGATGTAGCTAAAAAACTTTCAAAAAAGGCCGCTAAAGACTCTGCTGCAAAAAGTAATTCTAAATCTTGTTCAAATTTAAATATAAAAGAGCATCCAAGAATTTTTGAGATTATATTGACTTTATCTCCAGACAACAAATTTGTTTCATACACCATTTGTTCCTTAAACGGTTGCCCTGCAATTAATTCAAAATATCTCTTTAAATCTTCTTGATTTTCAATTCCTATTTTTCTATAATCACTTTCAATTTTTTCTTCATGGCCCAACTTGTACAATACCGAGTTTTGGGATAACCACAAACTTTGGTTTTCTAAAATATCAGGTAAAAATGTTAGTATACTATCTTGCTCTGTATTTGTGTTAAGAAGTCTTACCGATAAACAAGCATCAAAAAGTTCATAAACAGGAATTTCACCTTTTTCTTCTTTTTCGATTTGGTTTGCGATTACATGAAATAGCTCATGCCAAGTAAGGAAATTTGGAATTCTACCTAATAATTGTTCATTAATTGCTAGTTGTTTCGCACAATCATATACTCTAGAATCAAGGATACCTTCCTGATACCATGATTTAAAAGCAATTGAACTTGCAGAAATAAAGCAATTATTCGATGCCCACAATAATCCCATTTCATTATATGCATAACCAAGTCCTTTAAGTGCAATATATAAACCATCGAATGTCTCTTCTTTAGCCAGTTTTAATACAGACTTCCCAAAGTATATAATACTAGATTTATAATGTTTAGAATCAGATTTTTGAATAGCTCTTCTTAAAAATGTATGACCAGCGGCTAGTTCAGATGACCTCTTTTCATCTAAGAGAGCAATAGTGTCAATCAGGTTGTCATATTTAACGTTTTCAGGAAATAGCATTCCCAGTTCTTCAAACATTTTTTTAAAAGTATCAAAGGGGAAATCAATTAATCCTTCACTTTCCAAAAGTAGATTTGACAATTCCTCAAGATGTTTATTTGGAGATTTTTCGTTTGGGATTGAATCCATTAGAAGTTCTATGTTTTTATAGAACTTAGCTATTAAAGATGTGCATGGCTTATCCTTCTTCCTGGAAAAATTGTCTAACAACAAATAAAGGCTTTCTCTTTCTTTTGAAAGGTCAATTTCAAATGATTCCAAATCACAATTAGCTGCACAAAATCCTCTTAATGCGTTAAACAAATTAACGTACAGCTCAATTTCTGATATTGAAGATGTAATAGAAACATACTTTTTAAAATCCTTAAAGTCTTCTATAAATGCTGAGAAATCATCAAAATAAAATAAATAAGTCCAAGCACGTTGATAGTAAATTCTAATCCACTGTTTATCACGGTTTAATTTTTTACATAATCTTAGAGCCCTGTCAAATTTACCTTCAATCTCATCTCTAGGTCTTTCTAATTTTCGAGATAAAATTGTAATATCAAGAGCATCCTCAACTAATTGAAAATCGTATTCAGAGTATCTGTTCGGATTCTGAACTTTTTCCTCTAATTCTAGCAATATCTTGTTACGTTCAGCATCGTTACTTCCAACAACTATTTTTTTATCCTTAAAGACTTCTGATAAATTTAGAGAATCTATAACGATGTCAATAAGTTTTTTATCGTAAACCTTTTCTAAAATCCATATACCATCAAGAATTACAACCTCAATTCCATATTTTTCTTTAAGCTCATCTTGTGCATCTTTTTTCTTTTTACTAGATGGTGTCTGGTTTGTAATAAAAAATATTTTAGTATAGTCTCGTTTTGTATCAATTATTTTTGCTACGTCTTTTTCTGCTTTTGATTTCCAAGTTTCCTTTGCACTAAATGCAAAAGCCCATTTCTCATCTTTTTTCCACCCATTTTCAGGTACAAACCATCTATCAGAAATATCCGATGATACAGGATAAGTTTCAGAGTCCGTTTTTCCATCGCCACCACCAGTTGGGCCAACTTGAGGAATTAGATTAGGAGTTATTAGTTTTTCTGACAGTCTTCTACAAAGCGTTTCAAACTCATCTTGTTTTTGATTTGTTGTAATCTTAGATATTTCAAATGCTAACTGTTCTCGAGTTAATTCTACTACATGGGTAATTTCTGAATCTGAAAAATACTCAGGTCTTCTTAATCTGTAAAAATCTGATGGTCTATTTTTTATATTTTTCATTTTCAAATTATTTCATTGTTAACGCAAAATAGTGCGTCGGCAAAAATTTGGCTCTTTTGCAAGCTGAAGCATCGGCTTGTGTGTTTGGGCTTGCAAATGTGCCAAATGTGCGTTGGCATTTGATATTCGGTCTTTTATTTGTTGCACTGTCTTTTTTAGCATGAAACACAACTTACGGCATTAAGCACAACTATTAAATAAGCGCACCTCAAGTTCCCGATATTTTACTCATCTTATTAGGTGCGTTTTCAATTCT
>WJLA01000002.1 GCA_014728765.1 Candidatus Peregrinibacteria bacterium | reverse complement strand
GTTTAATTGAAAAACTACTTTCTATTGATCCTAAGAATAAAATAGTTTTGAAATTGAAGAAAAAAAACCTGCAAAAGCTTTCAAAACAAATGGAGAAAACTATAGTACAACAAATTTTCTCCAATTTTAAAAGATATAAAATTCAGTATCAAAATAACAAAAAACAATTTATTAAGCTCTAGCCAGTGCATATTGTTTTCTACCCACACGCACAAAATTCTCTTTGTTTTTTAAACTTAGAATTATTGTGATTGGCTTAACTTTTCTTTGTTTTAACACCTCAGAAATTATTTCATCCTGTGACATTTCACCATTTTCATTTAGCATTTTTTCAATAATTTCAGCAACCGTACCCGGCACATATCCCCATTCACCCAAACCATAAATACCTCTGCCGATTAAAACAAAATCAGGGTGTCTGATTAATTCGTTATGGACAGCTTGCAAATTGATTTTTTTCTTATCAAAATTCTCTTCAATAATTCTGTTAGCTATTTCAATAAAATGCATCGGATTTTTTTGCGAACGTAATATAAAATAAATTTTGTCTCTTAAGGTTCTTGGATTAATTTCTCTCCATTCAATCAAGCCGACTTTTTCATCATTTATATATTTGATTTTTTTATCAATCTTTAAGATTGAAGAAAGTGTCAATTCATCAAAATAAATTCCTTTTTGACCATTGATTGCCTTATGTATTTGAACTAATGACATTGTTGAAAGGTTTTTCTTTAGAAGGTTCACAGCATTCTTAGTAGCTTGATAAATTTTGTTTTCTTCATACTCATTAAATCTTACAAAGGGATAGTAATTTACGGTATTAGGTATCCTTTTGAATCTTTTATCAATACTTAAAATTAATTGCAATGACTCCATATAATAGTCATTTCCTTGATTAATTAACTTTGATATTAAAATATCTTCCTTCATTACACCTCCGTTTTCTTTGATAATTCTAAATGCTTGATCTGAAATTTCTGAAAGTGGTGCATTATCAATATTTCTTTTTAGTTTATTAAGTGCATTTTTTTCAATTTGTCTTATCCTTTCTCTTGTAACAGAGTATTGATTGCCAATTTCTTCCAATGTAGCTCTTTCTTTTTTATCCAAGTTAAATCTTCTTTCAATCACATATCGTTCTTTTTGAGTTAACAATAATAGGAAATCTTGAATTTGTTTTGCAAAATCTGTGACGTTGGTAGACATATTTTATAGTTGTTATATTTGTTTTTTGCTAATTATAAGTATATTCAAAGTTATGGTAATTAAAAGAAAATATACTTGTCTGTTTTGCAAAAAAATTGATTTATATATCAATCAAAAATATATCCGCTGCAAGGAATCGTTTTAAGAAAGTTATTTTTTGGAGATAATAGTTTTAATTTTGATCTCAGTTTACTTATATGAACATCAACAGTATTTGTTAAAATACATGAATTCATATCCCAAACATTTTCTACTATATTCATCTTGTTAATTAGTTTTCCAATATTATTAAAAAAATATTCCATTAATAAAAATTCCTTATTGGATAGCTTTACTGATTTGTTAAAATATTCTAAAGACCGATTGTTATAATCCAGCTTTAAGCCGTTATATTCCAAAACTTGTATTTGTGATTTTTGCTCCTCGTTATAAATAACAGTCTTAATGTCATTGGCAATAATTCTATAGTTTAAAGGATTACAATAAATGTATGAAATTTTTTCAATAACCAATTCATTAATTGCAAATAGATTATTACGACTTGTTATTAAACAGATTGGTTTATCAAAATCTGATTGCTCAAGAAAAAAACTTAACGCTTTTTTTGAATCAAAGCATAATAAGACTGTTTTCACATCAAAATAATTTTCTGGCTTAATTTCTTGATATGAGTATCGTTTACATATCAATCCTTCATATGCCAAACCTTTAAATATATTATCTGCTTTTGAGATATCATCATAAATAATGATTGCTTTCATTTGATGTTGTTATGAGTAGTTATTAAGCAACATATTTTGTAGTCAAACAAATGCCTATTGATAAAAAAATATAAAAAACCCTTGTATATAAGCAAAAATAGTATAATTTTCTGTTGTCACTAATTATGAACAATGAAGAATGAGGAGGATTTAAAAAAAATACTAGCTGAAAATAGTGTTCCGGAATTTAGAGCTAAACAATATATAAATCAGGTTTGCAAAAATTTTAAATTTAATATTGAAGATATCTCAATAATTCCTGATCATGAAAAAGTTGTTTTATTAGATCTGGCTAAACCTCTTTCTATAAAACTAGCTCATCAACAAACCTCAAGTAAAGGTGATACAACCAAGTTTCTTTTTGAACTTGATGGTGGTCAAATGATAGAAACAGTATTAATGAAATTTGAAGACGGAAGAAACTCAGTCTGTGTATCTTCTCAAGTTGGATGTCAAATGGGATGTAAATTTTGTGCCACTGGAAAGCTTGGATTCAAAAAAAACTTAACTTATGAAGAAATTTTTGACCAAGTAATGTATGTACAAAATGAATTAAATAAAACTGATCAAAATATCAGCAATGTAGTCTTTATGGGGATGGGAGAACCTTTTATGAATTATCAACAAGTAATAAAGGCATGCAATCAACTTAATCACAAAGACTTCTTAAATCTTGGCGCGAGAAGAATCACAGTCTCTACATCTGGTATAACAGAGGGGATTTCAAAACTTGCTAAAGAAAAATTGCAATTGAATTTGGCAATTTCACTACATGCACCTGATCAAGAGCTTAGAGAGAAAATTATGCCCATTGCGAAAAGGTGGACTATTAAAGATTTGATGAATGAAATTAATATATATATCAAAAAAACAAAGAGAAGAGTTACTTATGAATATATTATGCTAAGTGGCATAAATGACACAAAAAAACACGCAGAAATGCTTGCCGAATTAATAAAAAATCAATTATGCCATGTCAATTTGATACCTTATAATTCTATTGACGAAAGTGAGTTTAAGGCACCGTCAAAAAGTGAAGTAATAAAATTTAAAAATTACTTACAAAATTATGGAATAAATGCTACTGTTCGTATTGCAATGGGAGATGATATTGCCGCTGCATGTGGACAATTGGCAAATAAAAAACTAAATCAATTAACCAAACAAAATGGCTGAAGAAAACAATAATAATAACAATCAGAATAAAAATCAGGTAAGATTGAAAGTCGAACCTGACAAAGAAGCAGGTAACTATATCAATGCTGTTTCCGTGCATGTTAACAATAACGAAGTTATTTTAGACTTGGGATATTTAATACCTAATCAATCTCCAACCACAATCAAATTGGTAAACAGAGTGAATATGAGTCATAAAACATCAGAAAGCTTAATGAATATTCTTTCCAATGCGATGCTCGATTGGAGAAACAAACAACAACAAAAGGATAATCAATAATGACATGAGTACAGAATTAATTAATATGGATAAAATTGTTTCTTTGTGTAAACAAAGAGGTTTTGTGTTTCCAGGATCAGAAATATACGGCGGGCTTGCCAATACTTGGGATTATGGACCACTCGGTGTGGAATTGAAAAATAATATTCAACAGGAGTGGTGGAAATATTTTGTTAAGTCCAGAGGAGATATGGTAGGGATAGATGCTGCCATATTAATGAATCCTGCTGTTTGGAAAGCAAGTGGCCATGTTGAAAATTTCAATGACGCTCAAGTTGATTGCAAAAATTGTAAAGCTAGATTAAGAGCGGATCATTTGATTGAAAATGCCGTTAAAGGACTAAAAGTGGAAGGCCTTTCAATGGAAGATTTAGATAAATTGATAGCTGAAAACGAAATTAAATGTCCAAAGTGCGGATCGCAAGATTTTACACCTTCAAGAATTTTTAATCTGCTTTTTCAAACTCACATTGGGCCTGTGGCCAAAGACTCTGAAGCTGTGTATTTAAGAGGAGAATTGGCACAGTCTATGTTTACCAATTTCAAAACTGTTCAACAAACAACCAGAAAAAAAATACCATTTGGTATAGCGCAAGTTGGCAAAGTTTTCCGCAATGAAATTACTCCGGGAAATTTCATATTTAGAACATTGGAATTTGATTTAATGGAATTTGAATATTTTATTGAAGAAAAGGATTGGGAAAGTACATTTGATTATTGGCTAGAACAAATGCAACAGTGGTTGGATCATATTGGAATAGATAAATCAAAAACAAGAGTAAGAGAACATACTAAAGATGAATTGTCACATTATTCAAAGAAAACTGTTGACATCGAATTTGAGACTCCTTTTGGCTGGAAGGAATTATATGGATGCGCTTATCGTACAGATTTTGATTTAAAAAACCACACTGAAAAATCTGGAGTAGATTTGAATTATACTGATCCATACACAGATAGAAAATTTATTCCGCATGTGATAGAACCTACATTCGGTCTAAGCAGGACATTTTTAATGGTTTTATTAAGTGCTTACACTGAAGAGCAAATTCAAGATTCAGAAGGAAATGAGGAAAAAAGAATAGTATTGAAATTGAACAAAAAAATTGCACCATATAAAGCTGCTGTATTACCTCTAACCAATAAGCTTAATAGTCAAGCGGAACAAGTTTTTAATCAATTAATTAAAGATTTTTCTGTAGAATTTGATATATCAGGCTCCATTGGTAAAAGATATCGACGCCAAGATGAAATCGGAACACCATTTTGCATAACATTTGATTTTGATAGTATTGACGATAACGCTGTTACAGTCAGAGATAGAGATTCTATGAGACAGGAAAGAATAAAGATTACAGATTTAAATAATTATCTAAGCGACCAGCTAAAAAAATAGAACTTGCTATATATCAAAATTATTGGCCTTGGCAATTGATGCCAAGGTCGATTTTATGTTATAATAATATGATTTTATATAAAAAATGCTAGTAAACCCATTCGACCAAATTGCAAACGGTGACATCAACGGATATTTGAACTTATTTGTATGGATTATAGTCGCATACCTTATATTCAAATTTGTAATTGGTACAATAAGAT
>WJLA01000055.1 GCA_014728765.1 Candidatus Peregrinibacteria bacterium | reverse complement strand
TCCTTCAAATTCAACTTTGCCATTTTCTTTTTTGATTACCCAAATTTTTTGAGTTTTCAGTTCGTTTTCCACCAGTTTTTCAAGTCCAAAAGCGCAAGTTGCCAAATATTTATAAATTTTAGTCAGTGTTTCAATTGTTAAGTGAATATAAGTTATCTGAAATGCTTTAAAGAAACAATTTAAAATTTTGACAATTTGAATATTAAACTATTTGGCTTGTTAACCTGTTTATTTGGGGAAAATTGTGTTATAATTTTAAGATTTCAAACAAAAAATAAAAATGAAAGTTTTCATGTTGGGATGGGAATTTGCTCCCATCAAATCAGGGGGTCTGGGTGTAGCCTGCAGAGGTATTGCGGAAGGGCTGGAATGTGAGGGTGTGGATGTTGTTTTTGCTTTGCCATCTTATTTAAATCCGAATGAAGATAAGCAAGATGGTAGAATAAAAATAGTTTCCAAGCGCATGAAAAAATACTTGATTCCTGTTGATGAAAAAATTGTTGAAGGTCCTTATCTCGGCTCAAATGTAGGTGCTACCGCAAAGAAATTTATGGAAATTGAGGTTAAGCCCGGCCAAAAAATTAATCATAAAAATATGTACGGGCCAATGTTTTGGAAAGAAATTGCAAAATTTTCAGAAGAGGCAAAAGCTTTGGCAACTGAAAATCCTCATGACATTATTCATGTTCACGATTGGATGACTTATCAAGCCGGAGCAAAAGTGAAAGAGGTTTCGGGAAAACCTTTGATTGCTCATGTTCATGCTACGGAAATGGATAGAACGGGAGGTAATCCAAATGAATATATCTATCAATTGGAAAAACAAGGTTATATTGATGCTGATCATATCATTGTTGTTTCAGAGCATACGAAACGCGTGCTGGAGTTGTTTTATGATATTCCGGGAACAAAAATTTCAGTTGTTCACAATGCTCATATTAAGAAAGAGGATGATCATAGATTTGAATTTGATGAAGATCATTTTTCGAGAAGAGATAAGATTGTTTTGTTTTTAGGGCGAGTAACTTTGCAAAAGGGGCCTGAGTATTTTGTGGAAGTTGCTAAAAAGGTGCTTTCCAAAAGAAAAGATGTGAAATTTGTGTTAGCCGGTCACGGAGATATGATGCCTAAAATTATCAATATGATTATTGATAACGGATTACAGGAAAATATTTTTTGTGCAGGATTCTTAAGTGGAAACGATTTGGAAAGGGCATTTTATCATTCCAAGCTATATGTTATGCCATCTGTTTCTGAGCCTTTTGGTATTTCAGCTCTGGAGGCGGTTGAATTTGGAACTCCAGTTTTGATGAGTAAAACTTCGGGAGCTGTTGAAGTTGTAAGAAACTCATTAAGGGCTGATTTTTGGGATATAGAAAAAATGGCCAATCAAGTAATTGCAATTATAGATTATCCGGTTTTGGGCAAGACACTGGTTAGATATGCCAAGCATGAAACAAAATATTTAACCTGGCATCAACAATCAAAAAAAATACATAAAATTTACCAAGATATTAAAAATGCATAAAAATAAACATCATAAAACTATTTGTTTTTACTTTCAGGTACATCAACCCTATCGTTTGAATGACTACAATTTTTTCAGCCAGGATAAAGAGTTTTTTCAAGGCCCTATTGGTGCCGGTAACAAAGAAATTTTTGAAAAGGTGGCTTATAAATGTTATTTGCCGATGACAAATCTTTTATATGAGCTTTTGGAAGTTCATCCTGACTTTAAGGTATCATTTTCTTTATCGGGAGTTTTTATTGAACAATGTTTGGAATTCGGTGAAATAGGAGAGCGAGTTTTGCAAAATTTTCAAAGGCTTATTGATACAGGGAGAGTAGAGATTTTGGCGGAGACCTATTATCATTCTTTGACATTTTTGTATTCCAAGCAAGATTATGCTGAACAAATACATAAACACAGAAAATTGGTCAAAACTGTTTTCGGAGTATGGCCAAAAGTTTTTAGAAACACTGAACTGATATATAACAATGAAATAGCCAATTTTATCAAAGAAATGGGTTTTTCCGGTATGCTTTTGGAAGGTTGGGATCCAATATTGTCCGGTAAGAAGCAGCATCATGTTTTAGAACCTGTAAAATCAGGATTGCATAGTGATGATCAAGTGATAGCAAGAAAATATAATATCGGAAAAAGAAAAGAGGATTTCGGACTATTATTGAAAGATTATAAACTCTCAGACGATATCGCTTTTAGGTTCGGTCAAAAGTCTTGGCCGAGTTATCCTTTAACCGTGGAAAAATATGCTGATTGGCTGGGACCGATTATGGGAGATACAATTAATTTGTTTATGGACTTTGAAACATTTGGCGAACATCAATGGGAAGATACCGGTATTTTTGAATTCATGAAGGCACTTCCTGCTGAGCTTCTAAGAAGGGGATATGGATTTGCCACACCCTCTGAAACATTAAAACTATATGAAAGAAAAGGAGAGGTTGATTGCCATAATCATTTATCTTGGGCTGATTTGGAAAGGGATTTATCCGCTTGGACAGGCAATCCGTTGCAGGATAGTTGTATAGGTTTGATTTCTGAGATGGAAAAATATGTTCATGTGATGAAACATTCAAGAAAGAAAGATGTTCAGGCACTTGTTCACAAATGGAGATTGATGCAAACTTCTGACCATTTTTATTATATGTGTTTGAAATTTTGGGAAGACGGGGATGTGCATAAATACTTTTCGCCTTATGACTCTCCTTATGAAGCATATATATCTTACATGAATGTTTATAATAGTTTGAAACAAGAAATAATTGAAAAATATAACGAAATAAATAATGCCTAAAGCACTGGTACTTAGTAATGGAAAAATGTTAGTGGATTTGGAACACAATCTGCAAATGTCTGATTTTTATTATCCGCATGTCGGAATGGAGGATCATTCAGGTTATAGAAAGGAGCACAAAATTGGAGTTTTCACTGACGGAAGAATATCTTGGTTGGAAAATAATCACGAATGGTATCGAGAAATTAAATATGAAAGGGATTCATTGGTTGGAGATTCAATTGCCAGAAATGATAATTTGCAGGTAGAATTAAATTTCAATGATTTGGTATGTTCGGATGAGGATGTATTTTTAAGGAGAGTTAAAATTACAAATTTGGCAGGATATGAAAGGAATATCAAATTGTATTTTCACAGTGATTTTTATATTTATGGAGAAAAGTTAAAAGATACGGCAGAATATGAACCAAAGTTAAATGGAGTACTGCATTATCGAAATGATAGATATTTTTTAGTTTTCGGAATGTGGGATTATAATAATGATGGAATTTCCAATTATGCGATTGGTAAAAGTTCATATGCTGGAAAGGTTGGAACTTGGAAAGATGCGGAAGACGGAGATTTGCAGAGTAATCCTGTAGAACAAGGTTCAGTCGATTCGACTGTCGAATTTGATTCCAGATTTAAAGCGGGAGAGTCAAAATATTTAAATTTTATGATTGCCGCAGGTAAGAATTATCATGAGATTGTTAAAATGCATGATGTTTTGATAAAGAAAACTCCGAAAGAAGTTTATAAGCATACAAGGGATTACTGGAAACATTGGAGTAATAAAATGAATTATAATTTTGAGAATATTGATTCCAGGCTAGAAGTTTTGTTTAAAAGAAGCCTTCTATTGATAAAAAGTCAAACTGATCAAGGAGGAGCCGTTATCGCGGCTAATGATTCGGATATTATGAGATTCAATAAAGATACATATTCGTATATGTGGGGTAGAGATTCCGCTATTGTAATTATGGCGCTTTCTCATGCACATTATTCGGATATTACCAAAGATTTTTTCAAATTTGTCAGTCAGCTATTAACAAGTGAAGGTTATCTTTTGCATAAGTATAATCC
>WJLA01000054.1 GCA_014728765.1 Candidatus Peregrinibacteria bacterium | reverse complement strand
TATTTATACCCCTTAAATTTTTTTTCCAGCCATAAGTTGAAAATAACCAAATTTGTTTGCATCAGTTTGAGCACCTTTCTGTCGATTTCAAACTTGTTATATTTGTTTATTTTTTGTAAAAATTTGTCCGCCTTTTTCTCAAATTTATCTGCATATTGAGAAAACGGGTTAAAAACCGGTTTTAATTTCATTTTTTAATGAATGTGCTAAGAATTCCATTAATTACTGAAAGGACAAGGCTGAATAAAAGCGCCCATAATATTCCATCTACTGAAAATCCGTTAACCAATTCCGCTGCAAATAATACTAATAATGCATTAATAATAAAGGTTAAAAGACCCAGCGTTAAAATATTTATTGGCAATGTTAAAACCATAATAATAGGCTTAATTATTGCGTTAATTATTCCAAGTCCTAAAGAAGCCCATAGTGCAGCCATAAAATCTTCAACTGCTATACCAGGTAGTAAATAAGCTGTTAAAAAAATTGAAACTGCCAGAATCACCCAATTTAATAAAATTTTCATATTTATTTTTAAGAATATTTAAAATAATTCTATTCTATTTTCTAAGATATTCCAAATCTCAGTAATTTGTTGTAATCCAAAGCCTTATAAGTCCTTTTTATTTTTGCCAATTTAGAATTGATTTTTCTAAAATCTGCCTTCATTTTTTCATTTGAGTCATCAGCTTTAGCATTAAAGGAATAGAAAGCTCCATATTGATTTGCAATCTTCTTCGCAGCAGCAAGTTCTGCTAAAATTATGTCGATTGTTTCATATATTTTTGCATAAGACTCATCATATTCTGGTGTCGATTCATTAACAAACACATATTTTTTCTTGAACAATGTTTTTAGAATATTCAATTCGAAAATTGCCGATTCAAAATTAATGGAGTCATTTATTGATGAGATGTTTTTTGCATAAAAGCTGTCGAATCTTGAATAAAATCTTTTTAATTTTGAAATTACATAAATTCTGATGATTACATTTTTCATTTCATCAAATTTTGATGAATCATTAGTTTTACATATTTCCACAGCTTTATTTCCTTCATCAATTAAAGCTTGGGCAAATTTATCAAACGGATATAATAATTTTTCCGACCTTTGAGCGACTAGCAAAGGCTTTAGCAAATTGTCATCAAAAGATTTTGAGTATTTTTGCATCAATTTAGTTTTGTCATCGCTATTATCTGCCATTTCCAAATCCACCCAATGCGCTTTAGATAAAATCATTTTATCCAATTCTCTAAATGGAAGTTCCTGGTAATTGGCTAATTCTTCAATATCTGCACGATCACTGCCTTGAATATTTGTTTGAATTTGATCTATTTCATTATTAATTTTCTCAATACTATTAGGAATTGAAGCTAAAATAGGTAAATTTTGATTTAATCCGGGTCTTTTTTCAATCCCTTCAGGACTAATCATAACTTTTTTACCTTTAATTCTTTTATATCTAGATCGTTTTTTAAACTCTCTTTCCAGTTTCAATAATTCCTGCAGTTTTTTTCTCAAGTTTGACTTTAAATCATTCTCTACATTGCCTAGAATTTCTAAACAATCATTAATCAGACCTAAATACTCTTCAGTCATTGGCCCTTTATCACCTGAAGAAATTTCTAGAGATAATTCTTTTCTTTTTTCTTTGAAAAACTTTTTTATCTCTTCAAGTTTAATTTTAATTTTTTCCAGTTGAGATTTGTCTTCTAAATATTCTCTATTTATACCTTGAACTTGTCTTTCTGCGGAATAAATATCAACCAATGAAAAAATAGGTGTTTTCCCTTTTTGTTTTCTTGAATAGAGAATTTTACCTTTATTTTTACCATCAGAAACCTTATAAAGTCTGATTGATTTTCCTCTGCTCGTACCCAATGCAAATAAAGGTTGTAATGATTGTAATACAGTTCTAACTCCTTCAATAACTTCAGCTTGCGCTTTATATTCAAGTTTACGAATTTTATGCGCTCTGGCGGGAGCAGGTTCCAAACCAAAATTTATTAACAAAGTATCCGTCAATTTTTCCGGATCAATTATTATTTCACTTACTTTTGCATCAGGATTTCTTTCATATTTACTGGAAAGGACTTCTTGAGCTCTTGCGGCAATTGTGTTTAACGGCATTCTGTCTTGTGGTCTCAAAAAACCATTAGCAACAAGACCTCTATCAAACTCTGTTTTGTAACAAGGATCCAAAACCAGTCTTGAGCCGGACCTTTCAAGAGAACTTTTGGCAGCTATCAATTGCGGCACTTTTGCTTCAAATCTGATTGCCAACCTTGTTAGTTCAATTATTTGGTCATCTTCATTATCTGATAATTCAAGTTCATTCTCCAATTCTTTTGTTGGAGCAGGTTGCCCTGTCGGTAATTTGTTTTGATAGGCAGAGGCAGCATCTATATATCTTTCAGCTATTTCACTGAAGCTTTGAGTATTATTGTTTTTTTTCGACATAAAAAGTATTATTTCAAGTAGAAATAATACTTAATTACAAGTTCATGTCAAACTAGAGTTCTTTGGGAATTCTAATTACAAATTCACAACCCTGGATATTTTCTTCTTGATCATATAGGTTGTTTACTATGATTGTCCCATCATGCACTTCTACAACTCTCTTGCAATAAGCTAAACCTAAACCGCTACCAGAGGTTCTTTCGGATGCGGTAAATCCGTCAAAAAATATTTCTTCCAAATACTTATTTGGTATTCCTATTCCATTATCGGAGATACGAATCTCAATACAATTATCGTCTCCAACTACACTTGCATTAATTTTAAAATATTTATTATTTTTGACTTTGGCATGTTTGATTGAATTTTGGAATAAATTGAAAAAAACATGAAACAATAATTGTTCACTGGCAAAAAGATTATAATTCCCATTTGTAACAATTTGAATTTGAGCTTTATTTTTAAATGGTTTCGACACCTTATCCAAAAGCTCAATCAAATTAATATTTTCTTTTGATAGCTCTAAACTTTTAGTGCTGAAAACATAAATATCTGATAATTGTTGCATTAAATATCTAATTATAATTAATGAATTTTTCATTGAACTAACTTCTTCTTGCATAGTTAATATTTCCTGCTTTGCATGTCTTTGAAATTCATCCAAATTAAGTTTATGATGAATCAATGAATCTAAATATGATTCCAATGAGCTTTTCAGAAATTCGATACCCGGCACAGTGCCTTGTAAGCCTGTGAGCATATTTCTTCCATCATGCGCAAGGATTCTGGCTGATTCAATAATAATGTTTAAACCAACTTTTTGATCACATTCTTTTGTATTATCTAAATTTTTATAACCTTCCTCAACAACTTTTAACCTTAATGCATTAAAAGCATCAACCATTTCAAAAACTTTGATGTGAATAAAATCTTCAAGTTTTATTATTTCTGACAAATGCTTGCGAATTGCCATCTGAACTTCAGCCGTATCACTGGTATTTGATAAAATATTCATTAAATCGGCAATATGCTGACTTGTTTCACTCTCCATGGCAATAAAAGTATCAATGGTTGAGTAATTGGAATTAACCAGCATTTTTGCTTGTTCTGAAATTTCTTTGATACTGCAAGAATCATGACATTTATTACAATCATATCGATCAATGTCTTCTTCCATTGGCAATCTTTTGATACCTCTTATATGTGAAGTTTTGGCAGTTTCCTCATCTAAACCATCTGCATCTACTTTAACCAAAATTTCATTCTCCCTATTGTTGTCGTGTTTCTGACGATTCATTTTTTTTAAATTTCCCCAGTAAAACACTATAGCAAATACATTAAACAAAAAAGGTCAAAATAATGACAATTATTTAATATATTTTTTTGAGGCAACCGCCCTAACATAACCCGTGTTTGTTGGTTTAGTATATAAGAATT
>WJLA01000053.1 GCA_014728765.1 Candidatus Peregrinibacteria bacterium | reverse complement strand
GCTTAGAACAGCTGATAGAGTGTTATTGAAATTAGCTCAATTTGAAGCAAAAACATTTAATGAACTTTTTGATGCTGTTTTTCAAATTGATTGGTTTGATTTTTTACCGATTGACGCAAATTTTTCAATTCATGCCACTTCAAATAAATCACAATTACATTCTTGCCCGGCAATCCAAAGCATTACTCAAAAAGCAATTTTCAAAAAATTACAAAAAAAATATTCACAAAATCATTTCAGTCAAATTGGACCAAAATACGAAATTTTCATAAAAATTGAAAAAGACCAATGTCTGATTGGACTTAACACAAGCGGACAGAGTTTACATAAAAGAGGATATCGCAAAAAGCAAAGTACGGCACCCATTAAAGAAACTTTGGCTGCAGCAATGGTCAATTTGTCAGAATGGAATCAAAACAATACCTTATTGGACCCATTTTGCGGATCTGGAACCATTCCCATAGAGGCTGCATTAATTGCCAAAAACATTCCACCTGGTCTAAACAGAAGCTATGATTTCTTAAAGTGGAAGCATTTTTTAAACATTGAGCAGCTGAAAGAAATATTTCATCAAGCCAGATCATCAGCCGACTATAGTCAAAATATCAAAATTTACGGCTCTGATTACGAAAAATATCCCATTAATATTGCTACGGATAATGCTGAAAAGGCAAATGTTTCCGACATCATATTCACTCAAACCAAATTTGAAGACATTGACTTTAGCAAATTTGAAAATCTTACCATTATTTCCAATCCGCCATATGGAGAAAGAATGAATGAAATTTCTGAAGTTCGAAAAATATCAAAAAAATTGGGAGAAATATTTAAATTATCGAACATCAAATCACTCAACATTATTACTGCAAGTGAAACATTTGAAGAAGATTTTGCACTAAAAGCAAATAAAAACAGAAAGCTTTATAATGGCAAAATCAAATGCTATTTTTATCAATATTCTAAATCTTAATTCAGATTAACAAATGGCACAGTGTTTCCAAGCAGGTATTGCGGAAGCACTCCATTCCATTTTTCAACGGCTTTTAATTCAACCAATTCCTGGTTTTCCTTCAAAGCTTCTCCTTGAATTCTGATAGATTCCGCCTCCGCCTTCGCTTTCTCCACCACCTGTTGTGCTTCAACTTGAATTCTTCTTAAATCGTTTTGAGCTTTTAAAGCATTTTGCTCTGCAGTTTGTTTAGCTTCAATAGCCTCATCGAATTCAGGAGAAAATCTAAAATTTACAATTGAAATATCATCCAATGATAAATAATTTTTTTGCAATCTTTCCTGCAATTGAGATCTCAATTCAGATTTCACATCCGGTCTTTTTGTAATAGCTTCTTCTGCAGTAAATTTAGCAATAGCCGCTTTAGTAGATTCTTCAATTGCCGGTTGAATAATTCTTCTCACATAATCAGTACCTATGTTTTCATAGAGTTCGGCAACTTGATTAGGATTGATATGATAATTCAAAGCTACCTTTGTTGTAAGCTGTTGCAAATCTCTCGACGCAGCATCAACTTCCATTTCTTCTTTCTGAGTTTGAACAGTCAAAATTTTGACACTATCTATATATGGAAATTTAAAATAAAAACCTGTGCCATAGGTAGTTTGCACTTCACCAAGCCTAACCAAAACTCCCCTTTCTCCGGGATTAATCACTACCCAGGATGTCATCAAGACAGGAATCACGACAAATATAATCACAATCGCCAACACAATTCCGGTAATTCTAAAATTTTTCATAGTTTTAATTTAAGTAAAAATAATATCTCAAATTTTTTTAATAAGATCAAACCATGCTTTTCCCGGTCATATCAGAAGGAGCATCCACACCCATTACTTTTAAAACGGTCGGAGCCACATCTGCCAGAATTCCATTGGTTTTTAAATGAAAATTGTCAGTACCAATCATAATGAAAGGCACTTTATTAGTAGTATGAGCCGTATTGGGTGTTCCATCCTCATTTTTTTCAAACTCAACATTTCCATGATCCGCAGTTATGAAAATTACGTAACCTTGTTTCTTTGCTTCCTCTACAATTTCACCCACACATTGATCCAACGTTTCCAAAGCTTTTAATGCTGCATCAAAAACACCGGTATGTCCCACCATATCTCCATTGGCAAAATTCAAACAAATAAAATCATGTTCAGCTTTTTTTAAATCATCCTTGAGCTCTGATGTAATATCAAGAGCACTCATTTCCGGCTTTAAATCATATGTCGCAACCTTTGGGGAATCAATCATTCTACGGTCTTCATTTTCAAACGGCTCTTCCCTACCTCCCGAAAAAAAGAAGGTTACATGAGCATATTTTTCCGTCTCCGCTATTCTTAACTGCTTCAAACCGGATTTTGAAATTATTTCACCGATAGTATTTTTAATATTCTCTTTATCATAAATAACATCAATATTTTTGAAATCCTCATCATACCTGGTCATGGTTAAATATCTTAACGGAATAGTTTTTAACTCATGTTCAGGCATATCCTGCTGCGTTAAAGCTAATGTCATTTGCCTTAATCTATCAGTTCTGTAATTGAAACAAATCACCACATCACCTTCTTCAATCTTTGCATTATTATCTATTACAATCGGTTTGATAAACTCATCTGTCACTCCTTCCTGATAAGATTTTTCAACGGCACTAACGGCTTCATCAGCAGACTCACCTTTTGATTCCACTAACAAATCATAAGCAAGTTTAATCCTTTCCCAACGTTTATCCCTATCCATCGCATAATATCTTCCACATATCGTAGCCAAACTGGCATTATCATATTTTCTTAATTCTTCGATCAAATCCTGAATGTATCCTTTACCACTTTTTGGATCAGTATCTCGTCCATCCATAAATGCATGCACAAAAACTTGCGTAAGATCATATTGATCGGACATTTTTAATAATGCATAAAGATGACTGTTCATTGAATGTACTCCGCCGTCGGAAAGCAGGCCCATCATATGAACTTTTACCCCCTTTTTCTCGGCATATTTAAATGCTTCCACCAGCGTCTGGTTTTTAAAAAAAGAACCATCTTTAATTGCCTTATTGATTCTTACCAAGTCCTGATCAACCACTCTACCCGCTCCAAGATTTAGATGACCCACTTCACTGTTACCCATTTGACCTTCGGGAAGTCCGACATCTTCTCCGGATGCTCCCAATTCCACAAAAGAGTAATCTTTCATATATGAATCCATATTGGGCGTATTTGCCACATCAATAGCATTTTGAGGCCCCGGCTTGCCTATACCCCATCCATCCAAAATCATCAATATAACTTTATTTTTGCTTTTCATTTTTTTGTATTAAAGTACTCCCTAAGAAATTAACACAAACAAATGACACACTTCAAACTATATTCCTGGAACATTAACGGAATCAGAGCTCAAGAAAAAAAGGGATTCATTAATTGGATGGAAAATTTGGACTGCGACATAATCGGACTACAAGAAACCAAAGCTCACAAAGAACAATTATCTGACAAATTATTAAACATTCAGGGATATCAATCCTACTTTAAATCAGGTGAAAGAAAAGGATATTCCGGCGTGGCAATATATTCAAAAATAAAACCGCTAAGAGTAATTGATCATTTTGACCATGAAATATTAAATTCAGATGGAAGATTAATAGGCTTGGAATTTGACAAATTTTTTATCTTCATTGGATATTTTCCAAATGGAGGACGCGGAATTGAATGGGTGCAACATAAAATAAATTTTTACAATGCCTTTTACGACATGATAGAATCACTCTCTAAACCTGTGATTTTTGGAGGAGACATCAACACAGCGCATCACGAAATTGATTTGGCCAGACCAAACGAAAACAGAAACACATCAGGTTTTATGGACATCGAAAGAGAGTGGCTGCACTTTATAACTGAAAAAGGATATATAGATACTTATAGACATTTTCACCCTAATGAAATCAAATATACTTGGTGGGATCAAAAAACCAAATCAAGAGAAAGAAATGTAGGCTGGAGAATTGACTATTTCTTTGTACAACCAACTTTAAAACAAAACTTAATTTCTGCGGAAATTCACGATCAAATTCTAGGCTCAGACCATTGTCCTATCAGCCTGGAAATTGAAATTTAAGATTTTTTATTTTTAGGTTTGGAACCAAGTCTAACCAGTTTATCTTTAACCTTTCCGGATGGCACTTCCGGCAATGACTTCTTTTGATGTTTTTTAGGCAAAGCGGGAATTTCACATTTTGATTGGTCACACTTAATGTATCTCATTTCTCCCTCCTGATCATATAGTTCTTTGAATTTATCGATTATCATCAAAGCTTCATCATTATTATGAGCAATATAAATAAAATCAAAATCTTGAGGCGAAACCAATTTTTCTTTTAATGCGTTCTCTTTCATCCAATCAACAAGTCTTTCCCACATGTCACCAATCAGAATAATCGGTCTAAATCCGATATGATGCACTTGCAGATGTTGCCACATATAAAAAAGCTCCAACATAGTACCGATACCGCCTTTTGTAACCACCATTACATTTGACAATTCCATAAATGTATCAAGTCTTTTCGAGAATCTTTTAAATGTCTTGGATAATTCCAAATAGTTATTTCCTTTATTTTCAAAAGGAAGTTCAATCACCAGTCCGATCGACTCCGCAAGTTTATCAGTGTCACCATATTCATGACCTGCATTTGCAGCTTCCATCAATCCTGGCCCACCGCCGGTGACCACATCATAACCATTTTCACCGATTTTTTTTGCCAAATCAAAAACTTCTCGATAAACCTGGTCATCTCTTTTTGTTCTAGCAGAACCAAAAATAGCTACTCTAAATCTTTTCTTTTTTTTCTCGGCTGAAATCTTCAGTGGTTGAACTTTTTTATTAGATAAATATCCCATTTTTATTTTATTTTAAGTTTTCCAAGTATTTTACTACATTTTCAGCTGAAAGACCAGCCAACTTGTAGAGTTCTTCAGCTTTTCCGGATAATTGATACTCTTCTACCGCAAAATCTTTAAAAAGCTCAACGGCAATATTTTGTCTGGTTAATTCTGCCGCTAACATATTTGCTAAACCGGAAAAAGGATTATGATCCTCCATAGTGACAACTTTCCCAGTCTTTTTAATTGAATTAAAAACTGTTTTATCAAATTTTTTGATTGAGCTGGCCCCAACAACTTCCACTGACATTTTGTTTTTGATTAGATCAGCAACTTCAACAGCAACATTAACCATAGAACCAATAGCCACTATGGTAATATCTTTTCCCCTTCTCAGCACATCACATTTTCCATACTCATATTTATAATCTTGATCGTAAAATGGTTTACCGTTTGATCTTGTTATAACAGGAACTTTATGCCTTCCCATTCTCATATAAAAATTTCCATAATGCGAAGCAATAAATCTTATCATTCTATCAGCCTGATTCGGATCGGCCGGTTCAAGATGCATAGTATTAAAAAGTCCCAAGAATGACCCTGAATCATCAATTGCTTGATGAGTAGGACCATCTTCACCCACTGAAAGTCCCGCATGAGTTGAAACAATTTTCACATTGGTATGATTGATATCATTAACTCTAGCTTGATCTTTGGCACGACTGGAAGCAAAAGCCGCAAAAGTTGACGCAAATGGTATCCTGCCATCCAAGCTTAATGCTCCGGCTGTACTCATCATATGTTGCTCGGCAATTCCACACTCAAGATGCCTTGATGGAAATTTTTCAGCTAACTTTGCTGTTTTTACAGAACCGCTTAAATCAGCAGTCAATGCTATTATCTCAGGATTTTTTTCAGCCAAATCCAATAAAGCCGCCCCATATGCCGATCTACAATCAGTCACCACATCAGCATTATATAAATTTGGTTTTCCGGTTTTAATTTTCAGCTTTTTAAGCTGCTCCACTTTTTTGGGTTTAGAAGGCTTCCATTTAATTTTTTCGCTGAATTTATCCAAAATATTTATCTGATTTTCATTTAGTTTTAACTGCTCCAAAGCTTTTTCACAATCTTCCCAACTGGGAGATTTACCATGCCAAGTAGCTTTAAAAGCTTTACCTTCTGGCTCTAAAATATCAACCCCCTTCCCCATAATCGAATGCCCCAACAGAACAACCGGCTTTCCTTTTACACTTTGAGCATCGGACAAAGCATCCCACACAGCTTGATAATCATGAGCATCAACATTAAAAACTTCCCAACCGGCCGCCTTAAAAATACCCTCAATGTTAATCGGCATAATTTCATCAAGCGCAGATGTTAATTGGACTTTATTATAATCAACAAAGCCAATCAAATTATCTAACTTATACTTGGAAGCAAAGTTAGCCATCTCATAAACTTGTCCCTCTTGAACTTCGCCATCACCCATTAAAAGATATACTTTTTCTTTAGATTTATTAAGCTTCGCATTGATCGCAAAACCTGTTGCCGCAGAAGTTCCTGTGCCAAGCGGACCTGTACCATACCACACTCCGGGCACCAACCTTGTCACATGACCTTCATAAATGCTACCGGCTTTTCTGAATGAATTTAACACTTTCTTTTTAGGAATATACCCCAATTCGGCAAGCGTAGAATAAACTGCGGGAGAAATATGACCGTTGGAAACAACAACTTTTTGACCACTCTGTGATATTACAAAAGCATACAAAGTAGCTAAATAATCTATTGCTGAAAGCGATCCTCCCGGATGTCCACTTTGAGCTTTGCCCACCATCTCAATAATCGACGAACGACATGACTGCGTAAACGTTTCAAGAAAGTATAATTGCTCTTCGGTAAGTTTTTCTCCAAATTTTGGAATTTTCATTATGTTTTTGTTAAATATTTTTTCGTCAAATTTTTAGCCATTTCAACTCCAGGCTGATTAAAAGCATCGATATTATAAAATTCACCCAAAAAAGCGGTAGCCGTTTCTAAAAACATCAATAGCTCACCCAGATTTTTTTCATCCACTTTTTCAATTTCAAGTTTAATAGAAGGCTTATTATAATTAACCAATGAATCAATTGTTCCTTGCATTTCAGTCTTAAGGAGTTTTTCAAAAGATACATCTTTCAAATATCCCAGCTTTTCAGAAAATTTTTCTTCAAACGGAATTTCCAACTCAACCTGATGTTTGTCAACTGTGATAAAAATAAATAATTTATCATTCGGACCTTCCATATAAAGCTGATTTTGAGAATGTTGATCTGTTGCACCAAGCGCATGCACAGGTGTAATTCCGACATTCACCTTATCTCCTCCTCTATCCAATTCTTTACCTATACTTTCAGCCAACAATTGTCTATACCAATCAGAAAGTTTAATTAGCTTCTGCACATATGGATAAGTAACATTAATTGATTTACCCTTTTTGGAAGCCGACAAATATTGAATAGCAGCCATTTGAAAAGGCAAATTTTGTTCAAAATTTTCACTTAAAAATTTATCTCTCATCTCTCTAGCTCCATCAATCAAAGCTCTAATATTTATACCGATCAACTTTGCGGGCAATAAACCTACAGCGGTTAAAACCGAAAATCTTCCTCCAACATTACTTGGAACTTCAAATGTTTTAATATTTGGATTTTCATTCGAAAGTTCTCTTAACAGACCTTTCTCAGGATCTGTCACAAATACAAAATGATCTTCAATAACCAGATTGGAAGACTTGACTTTTTCTCTAAAATACAAAAATTGAGAAAGTGTTTCAGGAGTTCCACCGGACTTCGTTACTACAATGAAAAGTGTCTGTTCCAAATTCAATAATTCCTCAATCCCATTGATTAGATCCGGATCAATATTATCAATCACATGTAATTTTGGATAAACTTGTTCAGACAATTCATTCTGATATAAATGTTTCAAACTTTGCTGCAAACAAATTGTTCCCAGTGAAGAACCACCTATACCAAGCACTACAATATTTTGAAATTTTCCTTTAATCTGACTGGCATAATTCTCAATCGATTTTAACAGTTTTTCGTCATCTATTATCGAATAAAATCCTAAATCATATGATTTGATTTTATCCAAATACATCTTCAAATTCACACTTTCCGCTTCAATTTCTTTCCGACTCAACCCATGATCGGAATTAATTTCCGATAATTTATCATAATTCAGTTTTAACATTTTGTTTTGTTATTTATTTTTTTTCGCATCCTTTAAAAATTTTTCCAATCCACGATCTGTTAATGGGTGATTAAACATTTTATCCAAAACATCAAAAGGAATTGTAGCTATATCAGACCCAATTTTCGCGGCTTCAACAACATGCCTTGGATGTCTGACGGAAGCCGTTAAAACTTCTGCTTTATAGTCATAATTAGACAAAATATCGACAATTTCCTCAATCAATTCCATTCCGGGCTCAGAAATATCATCGAGTCTGCCTATGAAAGGAGATATGAAAGTTGCGCCAGCTTTTGCACAAAAAAGTGCCTGCGAAGGAGAAAAAACCAAAGTCATATTAACCTTTATTCCTTCATCTGAAAGTGTTTTACAGGCTCTTAAACCGTCTCTGATAGTAGGAAGCTTAACCACAACATTTTCGTGCCAGCCTGCGAGCATTCTTCCCTCTTTCAGCATCTCTTCATATTCAGTAGCCAACACTTCAGCAGAAACCGGACCATCAATTATTTCACATATCTCTTTAATTCTTTGCTCATGAGAAATATCACCTTCTTTTGCCACCAATGAAGGGTTAGTCGTCACTCCGTCAACTATTCCGTACTCTGCGTATTTTTTAATTTCGTCCAAATTTGCCGTATCGATAAATATTTTCATTTTATTTTGGTTAATTTATTTTTATTTTATACATCTTTATTATAATGAAAAATGACAAAAGTCACAAAAAAGAATTTATCCTTTGACTTTTTACTGACATTTTGATTATTTACATATACAATAAAAATATATGACGAACAATTCATCCAAACCAAAAAATTTTGAGGAAGCAAATTTTTATTTTAATTCTGACAAAAGCAGAAAAAATAAAATTTCCGGAGTTGTACAAAAAAGCAGATCTTATGAAGAAATTCTTGACCCAGATTACAAAGGAGACGTTCTTATCATTGATGATGATGAAAACATCTTAAGAAGTTTATCCAGACAAATAAACTCTGAACTGGCTTTTTGGCTGGGCACAAATTATTCCCCGGAACAAGTTAAAGCTACCGACAACTCATTAGAAGCTAGACAAATAATTGATAATTTACCTGATTATTCAGTTGTTTTAAGTGATTATGAAATGGGTTATCATAATCACAATGGAGTTGAAATTGCCGAAATCACAAAAGACATAAGAGCAAAAGCAAAAATAGGTTTTATAATTTATAGTGGAAGTTTCTCATTTAGTTATCCTCATAATGAAAAACAAAGTTTATACGAAAATAGCATAATTGATGATGAAATAATCAAACCTACCAAGCCTTCTGAAGTCATGAATACAATTATTCGCACGATCAACAAAAAAACCCATAGTTAAATTATGGGTTTTTAAATCAGACAATTATTTCAACTATTTTCCCCATCTCCAATCAACAACTTCCGGCAAGTCAATTCCATATTTTTCAACATATTTTTTGTGCTCATCCAATTTCTTTTGATATTTCTTTAGAATATTCCATGCTTTTCTGGAGAATTTTTTATCCTTTGAATTTATGCCAGCCATTTGCATAGCTTGAATTATTACATGGAATCTACTAGTTCCATTTCTATAATGCATGTCAAAAGGAGTAGTCGTTGAACCTTCTTCCATATAACCATTAAATACATATCTACCATCATCTTGTAATCCCCAAAGCATTTTCTTCATCAAATTTGGATATCCATGAAAATTGAAAATTACCGGCTTATCTTCAGTAAAATATTTATAAAACTCTTTATGAGTAGATCCATTAACTGTCTTCTTATGATTTCCAAATCCATTTGCTGTCATTTCCAAAATATTCACAAATCTGATTTTGAAATCAGGAAATTCATTTCGCAAAATATCAATTGCAGCCATCATTTCCTCTACCATATAATCTCCGGCTGTAGCAAAGACAGCGTCAGGATTTTTAGCACCTTCTTTATCAATCCAATCCCAAATGGATATTCCGTTTTTGAGCTGTTTCTTAGCCTCAGCTACAGATTGCCATTGTGGCATTTCTTGTTTTCCGGCGGCAATCACGTTCACTCTGTCAGTAGTTCCAAAACAATGTTCCATAACAGCAAGTAAAGTGTTCCCATCTGCTGGAAAATAACAAGAAGAAAGTTCAGAATGCTTTTCAAGAATATTACTTATAAAACTTGGATTTTGATGAGAATATCCATTATGTTCTTGCCTCCATTCAACACTACTTAAAATATAATTAAGTGATGGAATCGGTTTTCTCCATTTAACACGTTTTGCCTGCTTTATAAATTTCAAATGCTGATCCACCATTGAAGCATTGATCATAGCAAATGATTCATACGTAACAAACAAACCATGCCTTCCGGTCAGATTATAACCCTGAAGCCAACCTTGCAAAGTATGTTCCGAAAGCATTTCACTAACTCGACCTTTTGATACTATGCATTCTTCTCCCGGCTTAACAGGCCAAACATATTCTCTACCAACAGTATGCAATAATTTGCCGAACTTATTTGAATCGGTTTCATCTGGACAGAAAAATCTGAATATTTTATTTTTCTTGGCATCTTGCACCATCAATTCACTAAGCCATTCAGCCATGATTTTTGTTGATCTGGCATATACTTGCCCCCTTTCTCCATTTTTATATTCGTATTTTTCAATCTTAGGCACTGCCAATTTCTTCATTACCTCACCACCATTTGCTTCTTTAACCATTCCCATCCTCAATGCTCCCTTAGGCACATTTTTCAAAACTTTTGGAGCAGGCTTACCTTTTTGATCAACCAACTTATTTATCTGATAAGACTTCAACCATTCTTCCAAAGCTTCAAACTCATCCTTATCTTTCTTCACATTTTTTAACGGTATACCATGAGATAAATAATTGTCTTCTATTTTCTTGTCACCTATTTTTTCAGTTCCTGTCCAGCCTTTCATTGATCTAAAGATGATCATTGGCCATTTTGTTTTTGTCACACAATTTTCTTTTCTAGCCTTTTTCTGAATATCTTTAATCATTTGATAAGCCTTTTCCATTGCATTTGCCATACATTGATGCAAATTCTCCTCTTTATCCACAACAAAAAGTGGCTCATAACCATATCCATGGAAAAGATCAGACAACTCTTGATCCGTCATTGTCGAATATATTGAAGGACCGGATATTTTATAACCATTAACATGAACTATCGGCAAGACAGCTCCTGATTCTTTAGGATTTAAAAATTTATTGGAATGCCATGCCGTAGCAAGAGGTCCGGTTTCAGCTTCACCATCTCCAACTACACAAAACACCATCAAATCCGGATTATCCATTGCCGCGCCAAATGCCGTTGAAAGTGAATATCCCAATTCTCCACCCTCCAAAATACTTCCCGGAACATCTGGCGTCACATGACTGGGAAGACCATATGGCCAACTGAAATCTTTCATCATAGCACCCATCCCTTTCAAATCTCTGGAATATTTTTTATATTTTTCCCCCATTGATCCATCCACGAAATTATTTGCCAAATTGGCAGGCGCACCATGACCCGGACCAGTCACAAAGATAGATTTTTGCTTATATTTTGAAATTATATAATTACAATGTGCATAGATAAAATTTAGCCCCGGAACCGTACCCCAGTGTCCCAGCACTCTATCTTTAATATCATCTTTTTTCAGTTTTCTTTTTAGAAGAAAATTATCTTTTAAATAAAGTGATGCCGCACCGACATAATTAACATAGGCATGATAGTCTTTAAACCACTGCAAAGTTTTTTTATCCAGTTCACATCCTGAAAATGAAAGTTCACTCTTTGGAACGACTTTTTTTGATTTTGCTTTTTTTACAGCTTTTGTTTTAACAACCTTTTTCTCCGCTTTAACTGTTTTTTTGGCAATTGTATTATTTTTTTTCGGCTTGGTAGCCGTCTTTTTTGATGCCGCAACTTTTTTAGTTTTGGCTTTTTTATCCTTAACTGCTGTCTTTTTCTTAGGTACAGCCTTTTTTGCATTTTTAGTTGGCATAATTAGGATTGGTTAATTAAAATATTTTTTAAATAATTTTGATTTTTATTCAGACGCTCCAATAACTCCTCATAATTTGAAATTAATGCACTAACCCCCTCTTCAATTATTTTTTCTTCCATAGTGGAAGTCTTAAGAGCAACACATTTAATCCCGGCTGATTTGGCACTTTTTATACCCGCAATGGAATCTTCAAAAGCTATTGTCTGATCTGCTGACAATTTTAGAAAATTTAAAGCTTTTACATAAACATAAGGTGCCGGTTTATTTGCTTTTGTATCATGACCTGAAAACCATTGCTTAAAATACTGATCAAGACCGGTTCTTTTCAAAACACGATTCATACTTTCCAAACTGGCCCCGGAAGCAACTGTCATTTGATAACCTTGTTGATTGCAATATTCAATAAAATCAACAATACCCTCTACCAATGGAACTTCTTTTTCATTTTCAATTAAATCCCAAAAATAAAGCACCTTCTTCCGTAAACATTCATTCATATCATATTCAATTCCGGCCAGTTTTTCTTTAATAATTGCAATTGCCCCCTTCCCTATAAATTCTCGGTAATATTCTTCAAATGTAATATTCCTGTCAAATTCTTGAAACAGCTTATTATAAGACATACAATGAAATTCATTAGTCATTGTAAGTGTCCCGTCCATGTCAAAAATTATTCCTTTTAGCATTTATTTTTTATTTTTCTTTTATATATTATAACCAAAGCTTGGTTTGACAGCAAACTTGAATTAATGCTAAATACAATTACTCAATAAAATGAATATGTCACAAGGTTTTTGGAAATCAATAAAAAAACCGATTATTGGCTTATCACCAATGGATGGGGTTACTGATGCCGCTTTCAGACTAATTGTTGCCAAATATGGCAATCCCAGCATTTCATTTACCGAATTTACAAGTGTGGAAGCCATCAAATATGGTGCGATCAAAGCCTTAAAAGCATTCAAATACAGTAACATGGAAAGACCGGTTATCGCCCAAATATATGGGAAAACACTGGATGCATTCTATAATGCTACTCTTATAGCATGTGAGATGGGATTTGACGGCATTGATATCAATATGGGCTGCCCTTCCAAAGGTGTTGCCGGCAATGGTGCGGGAGCAGCTTTGATAAAAGAACCTGAATTTGCCAAAAAAATCATAAGAACTTGTATCAAAGCATCTAAAGATTGGTCTGAAGGACAAAATATCGATCAAAACGATATCCATCCTGACATTAAAGCGTTTTTGGACAAATTAAATTTGGATTTCCCCAGAAAACTAATACCTATCTCTGTCAAAACACGTATCGGTTTTGATACAATCATAACCGAAGAATGGATTTCAAACTTACTTGAAACCAAACCCGCAGCTATCAGCATTCATGGAAGAACACTCAAACAAATGTATAGCGGAGAGGCTAATTGGGAAGAAATTAAAAAAGCTGCCAAGATTATTAAACAAACAGAAACCCTTGTACTTGGAAATGGAGATATCAAAAATCTTACAGATGCTAAATCAAAAATTGAATATGCCGGCACCGACGGAGCATTAATTGGAAGAGCCAGCTTTGGCAATCCTTGGGTTTTTAACGGAAAAAATGCAACATTAGCGGAAAAACTGATTGTCGCTCTTGAACAATCAAAAGCGCACTCAGAACTTCTGGGGGAACCTTTTGACCCTATCAAAAAACATTTATGCTGGTATTGTAAAGATTTTGATGGAGCAAAAGAAACCAGAATGGAATTAATGCAAAGTAAAAATTTCGAAGAAGTGCAAACAATTTTAAAAAATAAAATTAGCCAAAAAAGCTAAACCGAAAATAAACAAAACCAATAAACCAAGACATATCAAAAGATTTTTAAAAAGTAAACTCATAACCGAAACAACCAATTTATCTTTTGGCTGACTATTATAATAATTCTGATCGAATTCATCATGCTTTTTTGTGAATCTGAAAATAATTATATAGAATAAAAAGGTTAAAAAAACGTAAATACCTAACGCAGTGCCTATCAACATGAAATCAGATTTGGATTTTTCCACATTTTCCGGAAAAGCTGAGCGCAAAAAATCAATAATCCCAAGCACGGGCGCAACCAAATATTGTTCAAAAAACTTGCCTTCCAGATAATAATAATCAACAATAAATATCGCTGAAAACATACAAAATATCACCAGCACGCTAATTGCAGAGTGCTGATAAAAATTAATTGATTTTCGCCTATCTTTCATAATCGAAAATATAGCATGTTCAAGGTAAAAACTCAAATCAAAATGGATCATGAAATCAAACTTGAAAATCAAAAGTTTCAGTTGAGAATTGCCAAAAAAATCAACATAAAAAATATTCATATCAAAATAAAACAACCGCAAATCATTTCTATCAGTTGTAATAAATTCACCTCTACAAAACAAATAATTAATGCGATAGAAAAACATAAAAATTGGATTATCAAAGCGAATCAAAATGTTAACAATAAGATTGCTTATCAATATATCGAAGGTGAGCGGCACTTTTATATGGGAAAACTAATTCCTCTAAACATAACTCTTTCTCATCACAAAAGGTCCAAAATTCATTTGGAAAATGGCATATTTAAGATTCGCATTTCATACGACCTTAGTACGCAACAGCAAAAAAGACAAATAAAAAAGCTACTTGATAATTTTTATAAAGATACAACGCAAAAACAATGTCTCGAAACTATCAATGATCTACAAATGAGAGAGCATAAAGCGATTAACGTTATCAGATTTAAAAATCTAAAAAGCAGATGGGGCAGTTGCTCCTCATCCAACAATTTAAATTTCAATCTAAACCTGGCCAAACTACCGGTTGAAGTACAAAGATATATTTATGTCCATGAATATGCGCATCTGTTTTACTTAAATCATTCAACAAAATTCTGGAATAAAATTGAAGAATTTCTACCTGATTATAAAAAACATAAAGATTGGTTAAAAATGAACGAAAACTACTACATTAATTAATTTGACAAATCCGACAAGCTCATATTAAATAAGTGAGCTAGAAATTGAATATTTAATGAAAAGTTATGTCTCAAACACACACAAGTCATCAACATGGTCTTCACACTATGAACGCTTCCAGACCTAAGAGCAAAGCCAGAAAAAGATTAAACAAGTCAAAAGCAAGACCAAGAAAAGAAGCACTTTTAAATGAGCTTGAAAAGGCGAAAGCCGCAAAAAACGACAATAATAAGGCCGAAAAAACTACAACTAAAAATAAATCAGCAGCCAAAAAAAGCACGTCTGACAAAACCAAACAAGCCAAAAAAACTTCGCCCAAGGAAGAATAAACCAATTAAAAACTGAAAAACACTTGCCCTTTATGGCAGGTGTTTTTTTTATATGAAAAAAAGTATATAATATAATGAAACACAAAAAAAACATGGATACAAATCAAATATTTATACAATTTTTTACCAGTGCGCTGGTTGGGGCCATTATTGGTATTGAAAGAGAAAAAACCAAAAACATCAAGAAAAATCAAATCATTTCCGTAGGAATTCGAACAGATATACTTATAGCTCTATTGGGAGCCACTTCTGCAACTTTAGCCAATACCATACATTTTTCCATACTAATGATCAGTTTTATAGCATTGATTATTTTTTTGTTAATACCTTTCACCAGTTTGGCTTTGGCAAAACAACAAATCAATTTCAAAACAGAAATTTCGACAATCATAGTCTTCATTCTGGGAGCACTAAGCATATATTTTCCACCAATAGTCCCAATAATAACAGCCATCATTACAACAATGATCTTATCAATGCGAGAAACCTTACATAGTGTTGCGAATAAAATAAAGTATGGCGAAATTATTGATGCTATCAAATTCATTCTGATTGCTTTCGTGATTCTTCCTTTCCTGCCAAACAAATCATATGATCAAGAAATTTTGAATATATTTGTTGATACCTCCAATCTACCCATCAGTATTCAAACATTGGATATCATTAATCCATATCAAATTTGGTTAATTGTAGTGGTAATTTCCGGTATCAATTTCCTTGGCTATATCCTTGTAAGACTATTGGGCAAAAACAAAGGTATCAGCTTAACCGGATTCCTTGGAGGATTTTATTCGAGCACAATGACTTCATTATCACTCAGTAAACAAAGCAAAAGAAACAAAAATATTAAATATCCTTTTGTTTCAGCCATAACTTTAGCATGTGCCACAAGCTTTGTTAAAATGCTGATCGTAATTAGAACACTTAATAATGAGCTTTTCAATTACACTGCGCCAACAATGCTTTTGATGCTACTATATCTCCTGATAGTAGGATTTCTTATTTACGAATTTTCCAAACGTCAAAAACAAAAAAGAAAAATCGGAAAAGATCAATTGTCCAAAGAAATAATTTCTCCGTTCAAACTCAAAACAGCTGTTCAATTCGCCATAATTTTGACACTGACATTGAT
>WJLA01000009.1 GCA_014728765.1 Candidatus Peregrinibacteria bacterium | reverse complement strand
GTTTGTTATAGAAGAAAAACAAGTGGAAATTTCTCTTCCTGATGAAGCTCAAATCAAAACTTTTGAGCCGGAATCATTGCAATTTGAATATGAAGTTCCCGATATCAAATTTGATGGATATGTTGATAAACCGAAAGAAAAAGAATCTGAAAATAATGAAGAGAAACAGTTTTTATATAGAAATGAAGACGATTTTTCAGATAATCAACAAAAAGATTTGGAAAAAGAGATGGTGCAGGCGAATGTGTTGTCAGTAGAGTTTAATGGCAAAGGGGAAAACTCTCTCGAGCAAGAGACGGAATTTGTCGAAGATTCTTCGGCTTCTGAGCAAAGTGTTTTGATAATTCCTTCACAGATTGTTTATGAAGGAGAAGATAGGCAAAGCGTGGTTGAGTTTGTTATCAATGAATTTGTGGATTATGTAGGTGATGGTGGGGAAATCAGAATAGATATAGAAAGACTTAACGATCAAATGTTAGAAGTTGCACTTTTTGAAGATAATAAATTGGAAATAGTGAAATATGTTGAAGTTGATAATTCAGATTTTAAAGTTGTGACTGAGGTGGTTTATTAAGATTGTAGTGAAAGAGTGCAAGCAAGATCCAAAAGAAAATTAAAATTTGAGGAAACAGTAAAGAGTTTACAAAAACAGAGTTAATTATTAAGGAGGGAATTGCCGCAAAGATTCCTAAACTAAATCCCTGAAAGGTTGGGGAATTTTTTTTGTTTAGCCAATTTTTGAATGCTAAAATTACGCTTTGAAGATAGATTAAAAGATAAGCTATGAGTCCCATTATTCCTGTAGTTGCCAGAATTGTTAAAAAACTGGAATCTGATCCACTGGCTGAATTAATTTCTTCAGATTTAACGAAACCTTTTTCCAGTTTTACAAAACTAAGATTGTTATAACCGTGACCAAAGAAAGGTTTTTCTTTAATTAATGAAATGGTTTGTTCCCAGTTTTGAATGCGTAATCTGGCTGTTGGATCGGGATTCACAGCTGTATTAAAAATAATTGATGTGGCACTGGTATATAGCTCACCAACTCTTTGTTGAGCTCGATCAGAGAAGCTAATTCCGATGGTGGCTAGAATAATAATAGAAATTAGCAGTTTGCGTGATTTTAGTAGACCGATGATCAAAAAGCCAGTTGCAAGTGCCACGTAAGCTGATCTTGAATAGGTTAAAAATGTAGCAATTAATAAAAAAAGTATGATTGAAACTATTATTATTCTTTGTTTCCTTTTTTTAAAGTAAAAAAATAGTCCACTTAAAATTGTTATTATAAAAGCAAAAAAGCCGCCTATAAAATTAGGGTCCAACCATGAGCCGACTAGCCTGTTAATGTGTGGATCATAACCAAATTCTGTAAGATCTCTGAGGTCGGGTAAAACTTGGAGCTGAATCAATCCTGTGATTGCAATCAAAGTTGTTGAGAGTATAACAATTTTGAATACTTTTTGAGTTATTGATTTGTTTTTAAGAAAAGATAGGGTGATTGGAAAAAGTGAGGCATAAAAAATAAATCTGATTAAATAAAGCGATCCTTTGAAGCTTTCATTGATGGGGATATTATTCAGGTTAATGATTAAGGAGATTCCAGCAAGAGTTATAAAAACCAATACTATGCCAATGATTGCTTGCGTTTGTCGTGAAAGATTAAATTTTTTTGGAGATTTAATGAACCAGATCAGTAAATATAACGGTATTAAAAAATCAGCCAAAATAATGCTTTGTCCAAGTAAATTGATTCTTGATAATTCTCCAAAGATCGGCAAAAAAATGATAGCGAATAACCCGTATTCCAGTTTGTAAATACTTAAAATTATGAATATGATTGTGCCAATTTCAAAAAATGTTAAGTTATCCAAGCTTAATAAAAACAATAGGAGAGCTTGCGATACTAGCACAGCTATTCCAATAAAAACAATTTTTTTCCAGCTTAATTTTGATATAATCTCCATGGTTCTCGTGTTCTTAAGCAGTTTATATGCAAAAAATTTTAATAGCAACCGGCAATCCGACCAAGCTTGTTGAAATGAAGGCGACGTTTGAAGGTTTGCCTTATGAATTTTTGGGTTTAAAGGATTTGGGGTTGATGAATGATTGTGGAGAGACCGGTAAGACTTATGAAGAAAATGCAAGAATAAAAGCTGAATATTTTTTTGAAAAAATTGGTGGTGAAATGCCTGTGATTGCTGATGATTCCGGATTAGTGGTTGATGCTTTAGAAGGTGAATTGGGGGTTTTTACAAGAAGGTGGGGGGCAGGGGAACATGCTTCTGATCAGCAGTGGCTGGATTATTTTATGCAAAGAATGGAAGGACTGGAAAACAGAAAGGCCAGTTTTGTCAGTTATGGAGCATTGAGGCTGGCTGATAAGGTAGAAATATTCAGTGGGCAAACGTTCGGAGTGATAACTGAAAAAGTAGAGGCTGAAATAAAGCCCGGCTTGCCGCTTAGTTCGGTTTTTTTGCCAAATGGGCATAATAAAGTTTATTCTGCAATGTCAGATCTAGAAAAAACTCAGATCAGTCATAGGGGTTATTCTATGAATAAAGTTCGAGAATATTTAGAGAAGTATGCTATTACTTTTTGAGTTTGATTGCGGTAAGTGTGCCGAAGAAAATAACCGCAAGGGAAATTGAACCCCAAAAATAAATTTGTCTTGGATCAATACCTTTTGGTAACTTTTTTTCCGGTTTTTCAGGATTATCTGTGATTTCGAAAGTGCCTCTGATAACTTTTCTAACACTCAAATTTATGGCTCCTTGTTTGGTTTTTGATTTGCTCTGAACGGCAACGCCTCCTTCATAAAGTTTTTTTTCGGCATCTTCCGGCGCTTTGAATATTACATCAACTTCTTGTGTTTCTTGAGCTTGAAGACTTATTTCTGAGGGAAAAATCGTGGTGTATTCTGAAAAGCCTTGTTTGTCAGAGTCTATTAGACTATAAGCTACTGTGCCATCTTGTGTTGGTGGAAATTTATGTACAGGATATATCAGATATTCTTCAGGCACATTATCGGGATTTGTAATTGTTAGTTTTTCTGTGACTGTTTCGCCCGGTTTTAACTCAGTGTAAAAATATTCACTATTTTCTCTATTGGGATTGGTAGGATTAGCATAAAAGACCGCGTTGACAGATGTGGATAGAAAAATGCTTAAAGTAAAAATAGTGGTCAAGGATAACAAATTTTTTTTCATGTTTCGTTTATAGTAAGATGGTGTACAATAAGTCTATTGAGTAGTCATCGCTAATCAATGTTGATTGTGGATTGGCCGGTGTTTTGATTATGAGAGCCAATCCCATTGTATAGGCGCCCGGTCTTTGATTGGCAGATGGTGCTGTCATGATTTGAACGGAATCACTTTGAGCATTTGTGCCGGTGAAAAATCTATAATAATCTTCTATGTCAGTGGGTGGAGTGTCTGTCAATGAAGTTAAATCTGCTTGGTCGAACGGTTCGGTGGCTGGGCTACCGGAAATAACAGTGGTATCAATTAGTGATTCGACTGTGTTGTCTCCGGTCGTGCTGTCAACTGTAGTGCTATCATTGTTGAAAGACATGATTCCTATATCTGTATAAGGGATAAATTTGCTTGGGTCGCTATTTGAGATTAGATTTGAAGCATTTAAATAGATATCCCAGCTTGAAGAGCGAGGTGGAGTGTCAAGTGCAGTACGTGAATCTTTGATGTAGACATCATCGCCCAAGTTGTAATTGAAATTAACAAAAATATAGTCACCTGTCGGATCCAAAAAAATTGGCTCGGTTAGAGTTTTGTCATTAGGAAAATCAAAAACAAAGCAATTGGTTGCGCAGGGTTCAACGGTAACTTCACCGGAAACATTTTGAGCAAAAACAGCTCCAATCGAAGCTATTAGCAGATTAGCAATGATTAAGATTCGAATGATGTTATTTTTTAGATTTTTTTGCATTTTGGTCTTTGACGAGTATATGCTTTCCTGCTTCCATGATGTATGGTGCTTTCAGTTTATTGATTTTTGCTAATTTTTTCCAGTTCATTTTAAACTTTTCCGCTATTTGATAAATATTTTCATTATCTTTGACAGTATAAATATGACAATTTTTTAAATAATGGTGGCTAATCAAAAGTTTGATGAATAGTAGCAATAAAACAACTGAAATACCTATCAGGCCGTAGATAATTTCAGTAAAGGGGTAGATTGTGATTTCTTTTTTTTGTTCAATTTTTTTATATGATATGAATTGGTTTTTTTCAACTGAAAACTCTTCAATATTTACTGAGTAATTTATATTAATTTTTCCATATAAAATTTTGTTTTCAATTGTTTTAGCAATTTTTCTTTCAGTGTTTTGAGGAATAAGTCCTGACTCAATTAATATTTTCTCATTTTCTCCATTACTTCTTTCAATTGAGATTTCTCCATATGATCTTAACAGTGTATTACCTGTATTTAAAAAATCCTGATTAATTTTAATGTTGTCGTTAGAACGTGTGAGTATGAGTTCTCCTACATCAATATTTGAACTGGCTTCTCCGGGTACATATACAAACATATTTTGCCCTCTTCTCACTGAAAAACTCAATCCGGAACCTTTTATTTCATTTTTTTGCTTGGCTCGATTATAAGTGGTTGCTATGGAAAAAGAATAAGTTCCGGGTGAAATGGTTTCATCTCCTGTTATTGTAAAGTTAACAGTTTGTTTTTCATCTGGTTCCAATACAAACTCTTTGGGTTCAATTTCAATATATTTTGCTAACGGTGGGTCTATGTTGCTATCTCCGGACGGAACAATGTTACCATTGGAGGTTATAAGTGTATTGACAACGCTAACAGAATATTGATATGGCACTTGATCTTTTGACGCATTTGAAATCACAAAAGAATCTTTAATAACATTGTTGTTTTCATCAAGTGTATACTTGGGTACTTCACCGAATGTTAAAGGTTCGGAATGATTTAAATTTTCTCTGCTAGTTAAAAGATTTTCATTTACTTTGTTTTGTGCAAAAACACTACTTTGCATGAGTAGTGTTAATATGATTAAAAAAAATATTTTGATTAATTTGTAGTTCATTTTAAAAATAGCGGCTGTAGCTTTGTCTACAGCCGCAATTATGATTATAATGAGATTAATAAGTCATACGTATAAGTGTCGATACCTTCATTTCCATCCAGATCCAAGTTAATGTCATCATCATTAAATGTAATTGTGAATTCTCCACCAAATGCTTCTTGATAGTTAGCAAGAGTAACTACTTCTCCAGTATAATCTGTTGACCAAGTGAATGTGCTGGAGGGTGTAGAATTACCTGTGATGTTTCCTTGTGATTCCAATACACCGGTTGAAGCTTCACTTTCTATAGTTGTTATTTCGCCTCCATCCGGAGCTTGACTTGACCAATCTGTTTCTTGAACTTCAAGATCTTCCAGTGAAATTTTGTCATTATTTATTGTTTGAGTTGCATTAAAATGTCTTTCAGCAACAGAGTCTGGAATAAGAGTGATAGATCCACCTGGACCACATGCACCAGTCCCATCTACTGATCCATCGAAACCTCTATCGTCTGTTACTGTTATAACAAAGTCACCACCAGGATCCGTATCAACTGCCGGAGTATAATCGATGGTTGTGTTTTTAACTTCGCCGAATTCCGCATTTTGGAAAGGTAATGTAGCGTCAGCACTAATGCTAATACCAGTTCCACCACATTCTACTTCAACTTCACCTTGTGTTGGAGTGGATTGTCCAAATACGATTGAAGCGAAGCCCAGGTTTGCTGCTATCGCAGTGATTCCCAGAATTGAAAGAAGTTTTTTGTTTTGCATTTTGTTTTTGGTTAGATATTAAAACTTCATAATATTATAGCAAATGACACCCATTCGGTCAAGTTTTATGGCCTATTTCTTGTTTTGCTTGACGGAATTCTCGGTTTTTTTGGGTATCAAAATCACATCTCCTTTTTGCAGGTGGTAAGGTGGTTTTAATTTGTTGATTTTGGCAATTTTTTGCCATGAAATGTTGTTTGTTTTGGCTATTGTTTGAATGTTTTCTTTTGATTTTACCGTATATTCGCTTGTGTTGTTAATAGTGCTTTTTTTCTTTAAAAGTGTGAAGACTATAATAATTATTATTATTAATACTGATATAATTAAGAATATAATAATATTGATCCAATTGATAAGCCATAAATTTATAGAAGTGTTGACAGAATCCAGTTTTGTAAAGGCTCCTTCTTCCGGGTTATATTGAAATATTTCCAGTTTTAGTGTTAAGTTTGCAGGCTCTATTATGCCTTTGTAGTCAAATTTCTTGTTTATTTGAAAATTGGAATTTGGAGAAAGTAGAAAGGGATCAATTTTATAATTTAACTTATTTGATAAAGAAAAATTTCCTCTTATTTCTAAGAGGTTCGTGCCACTGTTTAGAATTTTTTGTGAGAACAAATAATTGTTTTCTTTTTTTTGATATTTTAATTCTTGTATGGAGTATTCAGAAATTGTTTTGCCCGGAATTGAAATAATTATATTATAAATTTTTCTGGTATTGATAATAACTCCACTTTTTTGTTTTTCGTCTTGATTTGGAATTTTTTCTACCACAATTGATCCGGTATAATTGCCTGGTGGTATTTGATCGGTTTTTTTTATTAAAACATTAATGATTTTGCTTTCTTGAGGTTGTAATGTAAAAGTGTTCGGTTCAAACTTCACCAAAGAAGGCAGTAGTGATGATTTGTTTTTCGGTGAATTTTCAAGACTAGCTGTAATTTTTCCGGTAGTGGAATTTACGCTTTCCAGAATTTTGATTTGATAATTTTGTTTTGATTGATCGGAAGAGTTTTTAATAAACAAATTATCAATAATTGTCTCTTGATTTGTTAGATCATATTTGGCAACAGTTCCAAATTCCAGTGGAGAATTTGAATTGTTGTTTTTTTCTATAATTGGTTGAATATTGTCTGCTTTCGTAACATTAAATCCTGTGAAAAGCAAAATTGTAATACTCAGTGTGATTTTAATTAGACTTCTCATGTGATGCTGATAGTCATGTTTTTGGTGTATACGTCTACAGGAAGCAGATTTGGAATGTCTACATTAATGTCATCATTTTCAAAAATGATAGAAAACTGGCCATTATATGATTCTTGAACCACTACTAATGATATTGTATTAAAGTCATTCAAAACGGAGTTCCATAAAAACTCGTTAGCAGGTTGACCTTGAATATTTTGATCGCTTACTCCGGAGAATTCTGAACCATTATCAATAACAATCAGTCCAATATCAGGCGAGTTATTCCATGATGTTCCTTGAATTTCGAGATTATTGTCTGAGTCTTGTCCAACGGGCAGCTTATTATCATTATTGCCCGTTGAAGAATCAAAATATTGATTTGATGGATCTGCTTGAATTGTTAATTCGAATCCCGCACCACAGTTTCCTGCGCCAGGATCAAATCCTCTGTCGTCAGAAACTGAAATTTTAAATTGTGTGCCACTTGAAATAGGATTTTTTAAAATTGAATTGTCTTGGTAATTAACCGATTCGAATCTAATAAAATTATCCACACCGTCATTTAGTGTAATTTGCGCTCCATTGACGGGAGTGGGACAGCCAATTGAAATTTCACCGTTGACGGATAGATTTTGAGCAAAAGCTATTAAACTTAAGTTTAAATTGATAAGAATGAATAAGGAAGTTGCCACTAATTTAGTATTCATTTCTTGTATTTAAGGAATATAACTACAATTGCAATCAAAGTTATTATCAATGAAGCTCCAAAATAAACTATAGGCCAATAATTTGTTTCGGGAGGAGTTTGTTCAACCGGTGCTACAGGGTTGTCAGTAGATTTGATGCTGATACCATTTATGTATCTGTATACATTATTAATGGTTCCCTCTATTGTTTCAGGATTCGATTCTTGTATTCCAAATCCGCCAAGATAAGTTTTGTATTCGGTATTTTCAGGCAGTTCTATTTGGTATTCGACAGTTTTTTCTTCTCCAGGTTCAAGTAAGTGAATATTTTCATTAAAAGTGACCCATTTTCCTACTTGTTCTTGTTCATCATTTATTAGTTTATATGCCAGTTTTTGATCATTTGTTATAAAAGAATCAACAGCATAAACTTCAATTTCTATTGGTTCTTGACCACTATTGAAGATTAAAATGTTACCTTTTTGTTGATCTCCCGGTTTTATCTCATGATAAAATGGTGTGGGAGTGTTAATATAAGTTTTCTCGGGTTTTATTCCTATTGAAAGCACTTGAGCTATGCACAAATTGGTTAGTGTGAAAAAAGATATGACTGATACTGTAGTGATTATTTTTTTAACCATTTTTTTGGTATTAGTATTTTTTGATCAGGGTGTAAATTGTAAGGTGCTTTAAGTTTATTGATTTTTGCCAGTTTTTTCCAGTTGATATTATGTTCTGTTGCAATATCGCCGATTGATTGATCATGTTTGGCATGATATGTAATGGAATTATATCTAAGTAAAGCATTTTTAATGTGAATGAAAACAATTGTCAGTATAGTCAGAGTAATCATTAATACTATAAGCGTTATTAATTCCCATGGTATAACATAAAAGCTAGTGTTAAAACTTTCTTCATTGATCAGCTCATATTCATCTTCCATTGCTTTATATTCATAATTTTTAATATTTGCCGTAATTTCATAGTTTGCAATGAAATCTTTTTTGAAATTGAAATTGTGTGAAGTTTTTGAATTTGGGATTAAGTTGATGGAATTTATTTTGATCGACTCCTCTTGATTGTTTAACTTGTTCTTGATTAAGATTTTTCCTTCAGATTTAATTATGGTATTTCCTTTGTTTTCTGAATCGATAATTAAATTTATATGTTCATTTTGGTGCTCATGTCTGAAATTTGACCAATTGATGTCAGTAATAATTTCACCGGGAATTGTAACAATGAATTTGTATACATTTCTTGTGTTAACAACGCCACCAGTTTGTTTAAGATTTTGGTCTTTTTTTACATTAAGTATTGAAATGCCACCTATGTAACTGCCCGGAGTAGCATGATTAGGTATACTAATTTTGTAATTTATTGTTTTTTCTTCGCCGGTTTCAAGAGTTATAATGTTATTATTCTCATCAACGGAAGTCCACGAGCCAATGTTTTTTTGCTCTTCAGTGGGCAATTTATAAGCAATGAAACCATCATGTGTGTGAAATCCATCAACAAAAGAAATTGAAACACTTTCAGTTTTGCTATTGGAAGTATTTATTAGTTGAAATTCTTCACTAATAGTTTTACCTGTTTCAATGATGAATTTGTTATTGTCTCCATTCGGGAGAAACTTTAAATTTGCTCCAAACATTGTTTGAGGCATAAAGTATGATATAAGAAACAATAATGTTATTATTTTTGTTTTCATATTTTAAAAGGAGATTCATTCTAATGAATCTCCTTTGAAGTATTAATTATGAAAGTGTCCAAGTGATAGTACCAACATAGGTTCCTGTAGCTACCGCTCTAGGTAACGCTATGTAATATTGTACATTGTTAATTTCAAGGTTACCATTGAATCCGTCGGTGTCATCATAAACTGTTATTGCTGGAGTTGTATATAAGGTGTGTGGTGTATCACTAGGGTCGTTAAGCCAAATAGCCGCATTTACTGGAGCTGTAGAATTGATTGAACCATTATTACTTGAATCGAAGTATAGATCAGAGCCATCCAGTGCACTTGCTGTGGTGGCTGCATTATCAAGTGTGTCGCATGTTGTTGCGGGACAATCGGGAGCGTCTAAGCTAAGTGATAGATTTGCGTAACTTTCAGGAGAAAACTGACTTTTTAATTCTACCGTTCCATTGTAAAAATAATCGGCAGCAATAGCTTGTACTTGTACCGTGACTGAATCACCACAACCGGTAGCGCTATTGGAATTAATAACAATGTTGTCGGTAGAGTCGCTTGCAGTCATTGAGCTTGTTTGATAATCATTACTGGATGAGGCTGCTGGGAAAGTGAAAGAGCTTGGTGCTGTGGTAAATGAAACAGAATGAATATCACAACCGATAGTTTGAAATCCTTCAGGTGTTTGTGAGTCTTGTGCGAATACGAGAGATGAGTAACCAAGGTTGGCTGCGATAGCGGTGAGTCCCAGTATTCTAAGAATTTTTTTATTGTTCATTTTTTTTTGTTAATGTTTTTTTATTATAATTGAGAAATAGTCCAAGTTACTTCGGATGTGTAAGTTCCCGCTTGAACACCCTTTGGTAGGGAAATGAAATATCTAACGTTTGGGAAGAACATGTATCCGTCAAACCCGTCTGTATCACTGTATAAGGTGATGGTAGGCATTTCTAAACTGTGATTCGCAGGATCGGTAGCGTCGTTGTATGCTAAAGCTGCGTCTGTTTCAAAACTCGTTGATAAGGTTCCATCATTAGCTGTTCCATCAAATGAGTTAACATAAGCTAGATTGGTTGGTGGAGAGGCAGAGTTGGTAATGGTTAAGTCATCACAAATTCCTTCAGGGAAGCTAGTATCAGCTGTATCATCGCAATAACCGTTTTCAGGTGTGTATAAGGATAAGTTGGCATAACTATTAGGTGAATTTTCAGTTCTTAACTGAACAGGCGTGGCGTCAGCGGTTTGGAAGTATTGTGACATTGCAACTTGTACTTGCACGCCGTGATTTGCACATCCTTCCACACTGTTTGATTCGACACCGATATTTCTTGTTACCGGCGTAGTTAAATCCGGTTCAATCAGTAAGTTAACTTCATCTTCATCCAGGTCCACCGTGGTATCTGCTTGATAATCATTGGACACATTAGCGGAAGGAAAATAGAAGTTTTCAGGAATTTCAATTCGTAGTTCATCGTCGCTTATGCCGTAGTAGCTTGCATTTCCACCTTGATAGGCGGTTTGGTAATCAACAAATTGTGCACTGTTAGTGTCACAATTGATAGTTTGCTCTCCAGTAATATCAGTTGTTTGAGCTAGCACGATTGAAGAGTAGCCGAGGTTTGCAACAGCGGCCGATAAACCAAGTATGGTAGTGAGTTTCTTTTTGTTCACTTTGTTTTTGTTATTGATATAATTTTTAATATTTTACTTGTATTTATTGTTTTTTGTCAAATTAATCGACTTAAAATGACATTTTTTTGTAGGCCAAATTCAATAAAGAATTAATTGTAGAGCCATCGTATAAACTTTTGTTGACTGTTAAAGTTTTGTATGGGTCGGGCTTGAGGTTTTTTGCTAGATTTAATAGTTTAATTGCTTTACCCGGTGAAAAATGATGAATTTCTATTTCTGAGAGGTAAAGATAAGGTTCAATTGATTGTGTTTTGTTGGAAATAGCTTTTTCAAATTGTTTTTTTGCTTGCATAACATTACCTTGTTTTAATTGGCATATGCCACAGTCTATGATTGCTTGATCTTTGATTATTTTTTTTTCACAAATTTCAATACATTTTAAATAATTTTCTATTGCTGAGCTAAGTTTGTTTTTGTTTTCATATTCTTTAGCAAGATAGAAAATGCTTATTCCATCATTAGGATTTTTTTCGATTAATTCATTTAGCATTCTGAAATTTCTTTCAGAGGAAGATTCTTTGCTTAAATCAATTTTTTGATGAACTATTGGAATATTAAGGCTGTTTCTGGAGACTTCTTGATTGTCTGTGTTTAAGTATTCATGAATTGGTCTGATATATCTTAGGTTAAGGTTTGTTTTCCAAATCTTAGGTAAAATACAGGTCATGGTAGGATTTTGTCTGCCTCCGTGATAGTAATAAGGCAAATATGTCACATCGAAATTTGGAATTGAATCGTTGAATTCTTTGATTAGGTCGGATTTGTCAGTTTCTGTGATTATGTCGTCAGCATCAATTACCATAGTCCAATCGCTTTTTACTTGTTCCAAAGAAAAATTTCTGGCAGCGGAAAAATCATTTATCCACTTAAAATTAAATATTTTTGCGCCGAAACTTTTAGCTATTTCCTTTGTTTTATCAATTGATCCCGTATCCACAATAATTAAGTCTTTCCAGATGTTTTGAAAGCTGGATAGACAGTTTTTTAAATGTTTTTCTTCGTTTTTTACAATTAAAACCAATGATAAATCGAGATTGTGTTCCATGTTATAGTTTGCTTAAAGCTATTTGAAGTAATTGGTCAGCTTTACCGCTGTAAAGGTGAGGGTTGCAAAAGTTGATGTTAGCTGGTGGGCTTTTCAGTTCTTTGGCAATGCTTAATAATTTAATTGCATTGGTAGGAGAAAAAAGGTGCATTTCAATTTCAGCCAAAAATAAGTATGAGTCGATGACTTTGGGTTGAAGCTTGATCGATGTTTGAAAATGCTTTTTAGCGTCTATTATTTTTCCTTGTTGCATTTTGATTATTCCCAGTTTTGTGTGTGCGTGGTGGGTGTTAGTGGTATTGCATGGTTCCAGTTGAAGATATTTTTCATAAAACTCTATCGATTTAATATTATCGCCCAAGTTTGAATATTCCATTCCCAGATAATAGGCGGTTTCATGATCTTCCGGGTTATTTTTGATATGTTCGTTTAATATTTTTAAATTTCTTTGGACTGATGCTTGTATAGGATTTGTTTTAGTATGAATAATCGGTATATCTAGATTTTTAATTTTGGCATTTTCAGGTAAACTTAGTCTTTCATGAATAGGTCTGATATATTTCAGGTTTAAATTACTTTTCCAAATTCTTGGTTGCCGGTTAATTGTTTGAGGATTTGTTTTGGTTCCGATGTAGATGTAAGGTAAAACAAAAATGTCTGATGAGTTGTCCGCCAAAAAGTGATTGATTAAGTTGTTTTTGTCTTCCTCTTCAATAACATCATCTGCATCAACTGTCATAATCCATTCGGTTTTAACTTTTTTCAGACCGAAATTTCTGGCAGCGGAAAAATCATGTATCCATTCGAAGTCATAGATTTCGGCTCCATATTTTAAGGCAATTTCTTTTGTACGGTCGATGGATCCGGTGTCGATTATTTGTATTAGATCATAGAGGATTGCAAAAGATGAAAGACAATTGGCTAATGTTTTTTCTTCGTTTTTTACGATCAAAGTGAGCGTGATTTCTTTGTTTTTAGACATTTCCAAATTTTTTACGAATTGCAATTTGCATTAATTG
>WJLA01000052.1 GCA_014728765.1 Candidatus Peregrinibacteria bacterium | reverse complement strand
GTGATTTTCATGGTTGGAGGGAGAGTTTTTTGTTTGTTTGATTATAACATGAGCGTAGCGTTAAGGAAAGGGGTCAAAGCGTTTGTCAGTTTTAAAAATGAAATACTATTTAACTTTCCAAAGCCAACAATTGAAGTGAATTTGTGCCCGGCAAACATAACAATTCAGGTACAAAATTTATAATTAATTAATAATTACATGTTTAGATATGATTAGCCTTCTTCATTTGCGTAGAGCAAAAGCAAAACAAAAAAGCTGACAGTAAAGTCTCTGAGTGAGTGTTGAAGGCTTGCTAAAATCCGTCTTCGCTATAGTAGATGCCTTGTCGATAATTTTCCAACACTTTTCTCACATAAGGAATCAGCCTGATTGGAATAGCAAGTTGATCTCCCAATTAAATTGCAATGACAAATCTTATTAATGCGTGCTAATCTGTGAAAGATTTTTTTAGAAATATGGCTTCATTTTTACCAGATTCAGTACAAAAAGTGATAGATGAGTTCTCAAGGCTGCCCGGGATAGGTCCAAAATCGGCTCAAAGACTGGCAATGCATTTGCTTCAATCGCCGGAACTCAAAATTAACGGCTTGGCCAAATCGATTGCGGAGGTGAAGGCCGGCTTGAGCTTTTGTGAAAAATGTTGGAATGTTTGTCATGGTGAGATTTGCAAAATTTGTGATGATTCAGAGCGTTTGGAAACTCAAATCTGTGTGGTGGAGGATATTTTAGATGTTGTTGCTCTTGAAAAAACCAGACAATTCAGAGGAGTTTATCATGTTTTGCACGGAGTTTTATCGCCGGTGGACGGTATTGGGCCGGATCAGCTTAAAATGGATGCTTTGAAAGCCAGAATCGAATCGCTTGCTAACCAAGAAGTTGAGGTGATTGTGGCGACCAATCCTTCACTCGAAGGGGAAACCACCGCAATGTATATTGTGAGAATGTTGCAACCCTTAGGGGTTAGAGTAACACGAATTGCTCGAGGGCTGCCTGCGGGAGGGGATCTTGATTATGCGGATGAAGTGACATTGACCAGAGCATTGCAGGGCAGAAGTGAGTATGTTTAATTTGAATCGACCTTTAAAGGCTTGTTATCTTGAATTAAAAAGCTCCCCTCACTTTTTTTAAAGCGAGGGGGCCATGAATGATTACTGACAAGTTTTTGTGATGGTTTTGTAACCTGAATGATAAGAACATCCTTGCTGCGTGCAATCAGCAGGGGAATAAAAAAATGCTTTCAAACCCGCAGAGTTTTCCAAACCGTTTTCAAGATAAGAGAGATCAATCAATCGCCAAGTTGTACAACTCTTGCCTTTTTCAGAAAAGAATGGGCCCAAACCAAAAGACAAATTGTTATCGTCAAGAATTTGATAGGTAATGGCATTTTGGAATACTCCATTTTCTTTGCAGACTCTGTAGTCGAAGTCCGGTCCCTTTCCTTGAATTTCAAGACAGATTGTTGGTTGTCCTGCTGAGTCGGGGTTTTTGAAGCATCCGTCTCCGCTGATTTGAAATCTTTCTTCGCATGTGCTTGACGAGATTGATCCCTTTCCTCCTGAATGGGGGTAACAATAAGGAACAGCTCCCGCAAAACCGCAGATTTCATCTGATCTGCAATCGGTGAAAATTTCCCAATTTGAGTTTTGATAATCTCCATCACACGATGAAGAGTTTCCAGAGCAGAATCTTTTTTCAGTTCTAAGTTGAGCGTCCTCGCCAGGATTTGAGCCAGTACAACGGAAAGCAATTGATCTATCACATTCAGTGCTTGCCGATAGAAATTGGCATCCATCACAGCATTCTCCTGACTGGCATTGGCATTCTTCATTTGTTAAACCTCCTCCTACCGGACAAAGTTTTTTATCTGATGGCAAACATCGAGGAATCTCGAAACAATCTTCAATCCACCAATGACAATATTGGGTGGGACCGCAAACCGTCTTCGCACAAAAGTGTGATGGTGTGCGCGCCGGATCGAAGGATTTTTCAATCCAGTGTGCAGCTTCCGCTCTTGTAATCTCTTCAGAAGGATTAAAAAGCTGATTTTCCGACCTGAAAAGCCCTTTCTGTTGCGCATATATTGCATATGAGGCGTACCATGTGTCAATTTGGGTATCTAAAAATGTTTTTTGCAACAATTCGGAAATTACTCCATTACCTTTCCAAAACCAATTGTCGTAAAACTTGAAAAAATCAGAATAGTGAAGTCCAAGCACAATTAGTTTGGACAACTCCGCTCGGTTTATCGGTTGGTCAGGATGAAAATTTTTGTTTTCAGGATCAATGATGGAATAATTTCTTTGATGTGCCAGCGCCTCTAGATAAGGAAAATATTCACTGGACTTTGATATATCGGAAAATGTCTGATGCTTTGAATATAAACTGGAAATTTCTGAGGCTACTTTAATCCAGCGCGCTGCCTCTGCTCGGCTAATTTTGTCATCATAACCGAAATTGCCGTTGAAATATCCGAATTCAATTCCTACCTTTTGTAGGAAATGAGCTGCCTTTTGACTATCCAAATCAGCATCTGCATCATCCATAAAACCACCAAATAAAACAGTTTCCGGACTGAGATTTGCTTGAATAAGTTGATGATTGCCATATGAATATCCGTAACCGAAAAGTTCAGCGTAATTGGAAGATTTCAAAACTCGCTTGAGTTCATGAAGGTTTTTCCATCTCCTGATGCCGAAATGCAAATGCCTGGGCCAATGAGGAGTGCCTCCCTCTTTGCCAATCACTTCACCTTGCGAAACCGTCTGACCCGCTTCGACCAATCGTGAGGTTTGATAACCTTGACCAGAACTTTCAGCGTGCAAATGATGATAGTGTATTGTCAAAACTTCTTCGGAAAAAGCGTTTGCTC
>WJLA01000051.1 GCA_014728765.1 Candidatus Peregrinibacteria bacterium | reverse complement strand
TCACTGACATTTTGCAAGGTTATATTGTTTACCTTTTGAAAGGGTGAAGAGTTGCTTTGTGGTTTGTCAGTAAGTTGGGAGCATCTATCGGGGAGTTGAATGAAATGAAAAAAGTTTTCGATTGCAAAGAGTGCCGAGACTCGGGAACCGTTCACATCAAATTGGGCAACGACATACTACCGGTCAAGTGTACGAATTGTCTTGCCAAGGAAAGAGCCAAGAGGCCAAGCAAGCTTCCGCCTCCGCCGGCATGCACACATTCCGCAGTAAATGTGCCAAAGGCGTCGAGATTGGAGAGTATCAGGCGTCTGCTCTGACCGAAGACGGTTCGCCAACTTAGCTTAAGGTGTTGTGGATAATTCTGCGACGCCTCTTTCCATTTTTTTTACTATTACAATTTTTTACTTAAAGCTATAATGTGATAAAAGCTGTAATAAATAATCAAAAACAAATGCCAAAAGTTTTTATTCTGGTTACAACAATGATTTTATTCGGAGCTTGCTCTTTTTCTCCGGGTGAAAGATACACTTCCGAAGAAGCGGCAGAAGAGGCAGGTTTAGAATTTGCAGAAAAATTAATGCAACAAAATACCGGTGATGAGGTCAGTATATCGGGTGATCCTGATGAAGAAATTACTGTTGAAATAAACGGTCAAAGATTTGACGTTAATACTTCTGAATCAAATTAACATGCCTATGGCATGCAAATTCATATGGTGCCCCCGGTAGGAATCGAACCTACATCTAAGCCTTAGGAGTGCCTTGTTCTATCCGTTGAACTACAGGGGCATTGGATAGATCTTATTTGAGCAATAAAATGTCCATTTTGTCTGAAGCAAAATCGGATCTTGAGTTGATGTTAATTTTTTCTTTGGTTTCAGGGATATTGAAACCTTGTTTCTGAAAAAAAGCTTCCTTTGCACCTTCAGCTTCAGGATTGAAAATCGGTAGTATTGCACTGGGATCAATTTCTTCCATTGTATTATTAAAGATCTTGTCTTGATTGGTAGGTTCCAAAATAAGCAAATCAATATTCCCAATTTTTTCAATTAAATCAGAATGCAATTCTTTTTTAAGATTATAAATATAGGCAATTTTTATTCCGTCCAGATTAATCACGAACACATTGGATTTATTGTCTTCATTTTGCTCTTCTTCATCTTGAAAATGAGACATGATAGAAACGCCTTGTACGGAATACTCGCCGGGCCAACTAAAGTATTTAACATTTTCAGGTAAATCAGAAAGTTCAAGAAATGATTTTGATGAAAGAATTACATCCGGTGTCTTGCCATCCAAATCCAAATTAAGATTTTGCGTAAAAGGATCAATCGCAATGCTGATTTGTTTAGCCTTAATAAAAACACCCTTAGAGTTGATTAAAGAAATTTCCATATTCAAAATAGATTATAATGCTTGGATTTTAGCAAAAACTTTAATACTTAACAATCATTAGTTATTCGCTTTGGTTGTGCGCTCTTTCAAGCAATTCATAGTGATTATGGAAAAGTGAATTGATCTTTTCATTAAATTCAACGGATAATGTTAAGTTAAAACAAATTATATCAGTTGATTCCATAATCAAATTATCGGCCTCTAAATTATTGGAAATGATTCCTGAAGCCTTAGTGGTCGCATGATGAAATAAATTTATTAAACAAAGTGCGACATCGATAAATTCAGCATTTTCCTTTACTTCATTTGTACTGATTGTATTTCTAACACTAATTTTATCTATTTGTTGCCTGCAAGAAGATAAACAGTCAGTTACCGTATTAGAAACTACCGTTGAGATGTTAAATATATCAATAATTGCTTGACGAGAATTGTCTTGATTGATAGTGGCAAGATTCGATTCAATTTTTTTGCAAAGAACACGATATTGTTCCAATTTTTCCATTTTTTGAGGTTACAAGTTTTTAATTTTTAACCTATCGCTGTTTTTTGTCAACTATTCAAAATTTATTTTATATTATTTTTAAGCTAAAATTCTGAATAAATAATATATAAAAATAAAATTATGGGTAAAATCATCGACGTAAAAGCCAGGGAAGTGCTTGATTCAAGAGGTAATCCCACTGTGGAAGTTGAAGTACATACCGCGAAAGCGATAGGCAGAGCTATTGTTCCCAGCGGTGCGTCGACAGGTGTTCACGAGGCCTTGGAGCTTAGAGATGGTGATAAATCGAGATATGGTGGAAAGGGTGTGCTAAAAGCTGTTAAAAATGTTAATTCTACCCTTAAAAAATTGGTTTTGGATATGAATGTTTCCGATCAGACCAAAATTGATTTGGCAATGATCAAAAAAGATGGAACACCTGCTAAATCAAAAATAGGTGCAAATGCAATTTTGGGCGTTTCTATGGCAACAGCTCGATGTGCCGCCAATGAAAAAAAAATAAGCCTTTGGCAATACTTAAATCCTGAGGCAAATCTGCTTCCCGTGCCAATGATGAATATATTAAATGGCGGAGCTCATGCCGATAGTGGAGTGGATATTCAAGAATTTATGATAATGCCTGTCGGTGCCGCCAGTTTTAAAGAGGCACTGAGAATGGGAGCGGAAATTTTTCATACCTTGAAAAGTATTTTAAAAGCAAAAGGATATGCCACAACCGTTGGAGACGAAGGTGGTTATGCGCCTTCTTTAAAAGCCCAAGAAGAAGCTTTTGAGTTGATTTTGAAAGCAGTAAAAGAAGCCGGCTACAAAGAAGGAAAAGATATACTTTTGGCGGTAGATGCCGCTGCATCTGAGTTTTATAATGCCAAGATCAAAAAATATGAAATGAAGTTGAAAGGTAAGCAAGAAACACTTTCCGGATCGGAAATGGTAGACTTTTGGGATAAAATGATCAAAAAATACCCAATAATTTCAATTGAAGACGGTTTCGGCGAAGATGACTGGGAAAGTTGGGCGCTATTAAAGAAGAAAACCAAAGGAAAAGTGCAAATAGTCGGTGATGATTTGCTGGTGACCAATGTGGAAAGACTGCAAAAAGCGATTGATCAGGATGCCGCCAATTCCATTTTGATCAAGGTAAACCAAATTGGTTCGCTTTCCGAAACAATTGAAGCTATTGATTTGGCTGAAGAAAATGATTGGACATCTGTTATCTCTCATCGTTCAGGAGAGACCGAGGATACTACCATAGCTGATTTGGTCGTAGCTATGGGCACAGGTCAAATTAAAACCGGTTCGCTTTCCAGGACAGATAGAATTGCAAAATATAATCAGCTGTTAAGAATAGAGGAGGAATTGGGCAGAAAGGCAATTTATGCGGGACATGGAGCTTTTTTTAACTTAAAATAATGACTATCAAAATATCTGATCTTAAAAAAAAGATAAAATCCAGGAAAGCGGATAGTTATAAAACCAAGAATGGAAGAGTTTTAGTGGTTGGAGGAAGCAATGATTATCATGGAGCACCTATTTTCTGTGGATTAGCTGCTGTTAACACAGGTGTTGATTTGGTTAAAATGGCAGTACCGGAATCAAACTTCGAAGTGACCAGAAATGCCAGTCCGGCTTTGATTGTGAAAAAGTATCCGGGAGAATATTTGTCGAGTCGAGGTAGAGAATTGATTTATATGATAGCAAAAAAAGCTGATGTTGCTGTGATCGGGCCGGGTCTTAAAGACAGACCGGAAACTATTAAAGCAGTGAAAGACATTTTGCTGGGCATAGATATTCCGGTAGTACTTGATGCTGAAGCTATTCAAGCTTTGGAACTTGTTGAGAACATGCCATTGTCTCAAAAACTGATTATCACTCCTCATCATGGAGAGTTCGAAAAACTGATTGGCAAAGCATTTAAAATCAGAGATCCTCAGCCTCACAAATCAAGGCTGATTCGAACTTTGGCCAATGACTTGAAAATGAACATTTTGTTAAAAGGTCCGGTGGATCTGATTGCCTCCGATGATGGAAAAATTGCTGATAACACATCTGGAAATGCCGGTATGACCAAAGGAGGGACAGGTGATGTTTTGGCGGGAATGGTTGGAGGTTTAATAGCTCAGGGAGTGGAAATGTATGATGCCGGATGTTTGGGAGCTTATTGCTTGGGTAAAGCAGGTGAAAAACTATATAAAGAGAAGGGATATGCTTATACGACAATGGATTTGATTGAGGAGATTCCTTACCAATTAAAAAGTGTTTTAAATTAATGCGAAAAATACATAAAAACAATTTACTTTGCTATCAATTTGATATTTTTAATGCCTATGAAGAGCAGCTTGATCATGCTGTTTTCACAAGACAAGGTGGTGTTTCAACCACACCTTATGCAAGTTTAAATGTTAGGTATAAAATTGGGGATCAAAATGCTCATGTACTTGAAAATCGTAAAAGAATAATGGCTGCCATGAATCTCAAAAGATGTGTTTCAGCCGATCAGGAACACACTAAAAATGTTGTGGATGTTAATCAAAATTTCTTAAATATTGCCTTTGAAGAAGGAGAAATGTTTGAGGAAGTACCGGGAGTGGACGGTTTCGTGACAGCTCAAAAGGGAATCGGCCTGATGATTCAAGTTGCCGACTGTCAAAACATCATTTTTTATGATACTCAAAAAAATGTGTTGGGAGTTGCCCATGCGGGATGGAGAGGTTTGAAACAGAATATTGCCGGAGAAGTGATAAAAATGATGAAAGAAAATTATGGTTGTAATCAAGAAAATATCAAAGTTGGAATTGGTCCTTCGCTGGGGCCTGATTCAGCTGAATTTTCTGATCCATATCAAGAATTGGGTCCGGATTTCGATCCTTTTATTGATGGCAGAAAAGTTGATTTGTGGAGATTTTCATTTTGGCAATTGATGCATTTGGGTATTTTGGAAGATAATATTGAAATCTGCCACGTCGACACCGCTTCGGAAGAGGTAAAAGATGAATTTTATTCTTATAGAAGAGATAATAAAGTTACCGGACGTTTTGCGCTTGTTGCTTATTTAAAGTGACTTTAATTCAGGATGGTTTTCGTATAGAAAGTCTAAATAATCTTTTGGCTCTTGATAGTCAGGGTTAATTTGAATGGCTTCTTTTAGCAAATTTACAGCTTTTTCTTTTTGATTGAATTCTGAATGTAGCTTTTTGGCATATTCATATTTATACCTTGGATTATTTGGCGAATTTTGAATACTTTTTTGAAATGATAAGTGCACTTTTTCAGCATGGTTTTGATCAGATGTGGCCTTAAAATAATAGAGATGAGCTAAAGCTTGATTATGATAAATGCTGGAATAATTTGCATTTAATTCCAAGGCGCTGTCATAGTTTAGAATGGCTTTTTCCAAATATTCTTGAGTTACTTGAGAATCCTGACTTACAATAGCGGTTTTAAGTGATAGATCTGCTAAATCCTTGTAATAAGAATATTCAAAAGGATAATTTCTGATTGAATCGAGATAATGAGCCTCAGATTCTAAAAACTGATTGCGTGCTTCTGTTATTTTTGCTTGTTTGTAAGAAAGATCGGCTCTAGCAACTAAATATACTTCCTGATAGAGATAAAAAACAACTATAATCAAAGCTACAAAAACTGTAGGATATTTAATCCAATTATTAACAGTTATTTCCGCTTTATTATTTGAACAATAGGCTATCAATAATCCGATCGACAAGAAAAACAGGAAACTGTTGGTTATATCTGCGAAACTGAATTGAGTTTGGATAATAAAAATTAGAAAAATCGACAAAATCGAGAGAATTATTATTCTTTGTTGATTATTTTGTGATTTTTTTAATGCCTGAATAGTCAAGCCAATGAAACTTATAATTAAAAAGAGCCAAGCAATAAGGCCAATTAAACCTTGAGTCGCCAATAGATCTGCGAAAATGTTGTGAGATGATTCGGGCACAGTTATATATTGGGCATTGCCGGGACCCGCAATAATGTAGTCGGTATTTCGATACTTTGAAAAAGCATCACGAAAAGTAGAAATACCTGTGCCCATTAGCGGATAATCAAGAAAGATTTGCCAAGCACTTCTTAAAAAACTGATTCTTTCAGGGATCAATCCTTTTTCTGAAATTTCTAAACTTTGGACTGTTCTCTCCACAATTGGTAAATCTCTGGTACCGGGAACAATGAAAATACTTCCAAGTAAAATCAATATCAGAACAGGAAATATCAGATATTTTTTCTTTTGAGCAATTATTGCAAAAACAGAACCAATGATAATAGCAGCGATGATAAGTGCCACCATTGCTCCTCTGCTACCTGTAAGGACGATGGAATAAAACAAAAACAGTATCAACAAAATGAGAAGTGAAATTTGAATTTTATTGTTTTTTTGAAAGAGAAAGAGTAGAGCAATTAAAAGATGTGTGGCCAAGTATGCTCCCAGATGATTGCCATGCCCGACTGTTCCAAAGATTCGGTTTTGCGGTTGATCTGACCATGCAAATTCAAAACTAATCAAGCCGAAAAAATCAAAATATTGTAGCAATCCGTAAAGTGCCACCAAAAAAGAAGTTAAAAGAGAGATGATCAAGACTTTTTTAAGTGACGCTCTATCGAATAAGTTGCCAATTATCAAAGCAAATAAAACAAAATTCAGAGTTGTTAAAAGCCCCATGAACAATCCATTTTGACCGAGCAAGCTACTAAATAGATTGATTGAAAAAAAAGCGGAAATAATGGCAGCTCCGGAAACAGCCAATAAAGACCAGTTTAAAAGTGATTTGTTAATTGTAATTCTTGAGCCGATAAAAAACAGATATAAAAAAATTATAAGAATAAAAGCAGTTGAAACTCTAAAAAACAACAGTTTCGGCAATGTGAAGATAGTATGAAAATCGGTCCAGAATAAAAGCGGCAATATTATTATAAGTGCATAAACGATTGTTCTAGCTAATTTGGAAGCAAAAGACATGACAGTTTGTGTTTATTTTGAGCCACTATACTATATTTTGTATGATTTGAAAATCTTGACATTTTTAATTTTTAATGCTTTAATTAAAGCTCATCAAGATGATAGTTAGGGATACTATCTGAGATGAGAGAGAAAGGAAAAATTATGGCTAACGATCTGGATTTCGACTTCGATTTCGAGTCAATGGATGACCTGGTGGTGGACTTCGAAACAATTCACCTGCAGCATCCGGTCGAAAGACTGAGAAGGAGGAGTGATACTCCTCCGAGTAGGGCCAGCCTTCTAGTTGAAGGAGCGGAATATTTCCGCTTTGACGATTGGGAGGGGCTGCCCAAAAAAGTGTCCAACAGCTAGCTAGCGGCTGAGCTGGGGGGCCAACTAACAAGGAAGCTCTCTACGATGACTTGTGGAGAGCTTTTAGCTATTTTATTTTGTCTGAAACTCTTAAACTGAAGTCCAACCTTTCTCTTGATAAGTTGGGATTATAATATGGATCACCTTTTTTAAGAATATTGAAATGTCTTTTGCGCATGTAGTGTTCTTCATTCATGCAGACATAATATCCGCGAGAAAGACTTTCGTGATGATAAAGCTCGGCAAAGGGAGTGTACACAATCAAATATCCCTTTTCTCTAAGTCTGAGGCAGAAATCCAAGTCATTGAATGAAACCGCCAATTCATTTTCGTTGAGCCCACCCATATCAAAATACAGTTTTCTCCTTACCATCATGCAAGCGGCGGTTACAGCACTATAGTTTCTAATAACATCAAGATTGCCGAAATAACCATGAGATTCAGCAGGTTGCTTCAAAAAAGCATGGTTGCCAAGGCCTCCTACCCCAACCAAAACTCCCGCATGTTGGACTGAATTATTTGGAAACAGCAACTTAGCGCTTACTGCTCCTACTTCAAGTCTTTGCGCATGTTCCAGCATAGCTTCAATCCATTCCGGCGAAATTATTTCCGTATCATTGTTAAGTAAAATTAAATACTCGCCTTTGGATTTTTTTGCAGCGAAATTATTAATGGAGGAATAATTGAAAGGGTGATCATAATCATAAATTTTTACTCGAGGACAATTCTTTAATGCTCTAAGATATTGTTTTGTTTCAAGCAATTCACTCTGATTGTTTATCAATATTATTTCGTAATTTTGGTAAGTTGTTTTTTCAAAAAGGCTGTTTAGAGCCACTTTCAAGTATTCAGCTTTATCTCTGAATGGAATAATAATTGATACAAGTGGTTTACCTTCAATTCTTCGTTTGACTCGATAAGAACCTTTCCATTTTCCTTCCAACACCTCAGCATCGATATTTCTGCGTTTTAAAGCATCTTCTATGGCTTTTTTGCCTGCTACATAAGCATATGACTTTTCATTGACAGATGTTGCCGTCGAACCCGGTATTTTTCTCCAGTGATAAAGAATTTTAGGAATATGATGGATTTTTCTTTTTTTATCGGTAAATCTAAGTACAAGATCATAATCTTGTGATCCATCTGTCCCTTCTCTAAATCCTCCTACCGCTTCAACAATTTTGCGACGATATACTCCAAAATGACATATATAATTATTGGAAAGTAGCAGATCCGGGCTATAATCCGGTTTAAAATAAGCATCACATCTTGTCCCATCCAGTTCGAGCTTGTCCTCATCTGAATATATCAAATCATATTTTGTTTTTTGCAGTGATTTTACAACTTCATATAAAGCATCGAATGTTAATTCATCATCGTTATCCAGCAAGCCTATGTATGCTCCTTTAGCCATTTTCAAAGCTTGATTGCTGGCTTTGACTATACCTCCGTTTTTTTCAGAATATTTAATTCTGATTCGGGAGTCTTTATCAGCATATTCTTTTAAAATATTTTTGATATGCGATTGATCGGACCCATCGTCTACCATGCACAATTCCCATTTTGGGTATATTTGCTTTTGGACAGATTCTATACATTTTCTTAACCATGTTTCCTCAACATTATAAACAGGAACCAAAAGACTAATCAAAGGCTTATAGTTGAAATTTTCAATCTGATTTGCTCGTTGTTTTAATTGTTTTTTGGAAACTTTGGTGGAATATACATATTGTTGGTATTCTTGTTGAATTTCCACTTTTCTAGTTGGTGTCAATTTGCGATAAAGTCTGGTAAAAAATTCTTTAGGTCCCATTCTGGTAAGAATGTAAACCGATCTTTCCAGATAATTTTTGGGTTTTAGGTATAATTTTTCTTTAAATTTTCCATAAAATTTGACCATTCTCCATGACCTTGAACTTATAACCGTTTCCAATTCTTTTTTGTATTCGGCGTGTGATCTGGCCATTTCAGCTCTTTCAGCAAGCAATTGACGCATCTCTTTTTGTTGGTTTTCCAGTTTTTGCTCGTGATTGATAGTAAGACTTGTCACTTCTGAAAGTTCTTTTGCTAATTCTGTGTTCTTATCTCTGAGCTTCTTTATTAATGATTCCTGCGTGGAAGCAGTCTTGTTGGCAATTCTTAATTGATCATTCAGCTTTGAATTATTATTTTTGATTTGATGGATTTCGGTTTCAATTTCATTAATAACAGATTGAGATTCTGAAAGTTGAGTGTTCAAAAGGTTAATTTCGGAATCCTTTTCGGCATTTTGTTCTTGTTCAACGGAAATTCGTGCTTGCAAAGCTTCGATTTTTTCAAAATCTTCAATTATTTTTTCTTGTTCCGATCGTATGTCCGAATTTTTAAGATCAATGATTGTTCTAAGCTCTTCAAAAGCATGACTGAACAATTCAAAATAAGCTGTGGTATGGAAGTTGTTGTCTTTTTCGATCAAAGACTGAATTTTAGATTTGTCTATTTTGCTCTTTTGATCAATGCAATAAACAGTTCTATATGTTGGAGACCTGAAATTTCCCAATCTTTGCAGGTTTTGGTTAAAATATTGATTGAGTATAGATTCTCTAAGATCCTTTAGTTCTCCGGTCATTGAGCCGATAGACAGCTGCATGAGTACCCAATTGTATATATTACCCTCTCCGAATTTTTCAAAAGATAAATTTTTGCCGGCCATTAACATTTCAAGTTCTTCCGTTTCGGGCAATCCAAATTCAGCGTGCTCTTTAAGAAAAGGATGAGCTCCCTTGGTATATTTTGTGAAGATGTTGTTAACTATTTCTTCTGCTTTTTCAACAAAATGAGATTTGAATGGTGCTCCTATAATCAAAAACCTGGAAGAAACACGAAGCATTTCTTGATAGACAACTTTTCTTTTCTCCGCAGGCAAATGCTCCATCAAGTCTGAGCTGATAACCAAGTCAAATTCTCCATCTTTAAAAGGCAATTTAGTGGCATCAGCTTGAATGTAATTATGATTGTTTGCTCCGTTTTGCCCTTTGACGTCGGTGACGGTCAATTCAATATTTGGGCCAACAAACCAATGCAATTTACCTTCATACCCTCCAACATCCAAAACTCTTCTTCTTTTTTTGGAACCCAGAAAATGATTAATCAGAATATTATAAAACGAATTTCTTGAATAGAGATCTGCCGGTAATTTTTGTTGTTTGGAGAGCTTGAACATTCGCTATTTTTTTCTAAGGTTTGAGACTATATTCCATTCGGGTGACAAGTCAACTACTCCGTATTGATTTTCTTGGTTTTTTGTTATGGTAAGCGGGTATTTTTTGTCATGGTAGTCATAAGCAAAAGTCAAATCATGATTAAAGCAAGAGGCGGAAATAAGATAGGTTCCCGCTAAAAGATTTTGATTTTGAAGTTCACACTCAATAATTCCCTCTCCTTCAATTTTATCAATAGGGAAATTTGAAGTTTTGGTGTTGGGACCGGTAATATGTGTTCCATCATGATAATGTATGCCTATGCCGAAAATGGGATTTTGGATTGTTTCAAGTGCATGATAATGGATTTGGATACTTATTTTCTCTCTAGTGGCCTTGCTCTGATCTGAAGTGACTTTTTTTATTTGAAGTGAATTGCCTGCAAAATTATGCTTTTGAGACTCCTTTTGAGCAATTCTGGCGTGATATTCGTTTATTACGGTTATCGGTTCACCTTCGCAGGCGAGGCGGCCATTTTCGATTAAAACCGCCCTGGTGCAAAATTCTTGAACCAAATCGGTGTTATGGCTGACAAATACTATGGTTTTTCCTTCGGCGTGCCAATTTCTAAAAGTTTTTAGACATTTTTTTTGAAAACTTTCGTCGCCCACTGCCAAAATTTCGTCACATAGGTAAAGATCTGCATCCACTTGTGTGGCGATTGCGAAAGCGAGGCGCGAGCGCATGCCGGAAGAAAAATTTTTTACTTTGAGATTAAGGAATGGTGCAATTTCGGCAAATTCCACTATTTGATCCAAGCGAGCGTCAATTTGTGTCTTGGATAGTCCAAGTAAAGCCCCGTTGATGTAGATGTTTTCGCGAGCTGAAAGTTCTTGTTGAAAGCCTATTCCCAATTCCAAAAAAGGAGCTATTCGGACTTTTGAGCTGATTTTTCCTTGATTCGGTTGATATATTCCGGCTAATAATTTCAAGAGGGTGCTTTTTCCACTACCATTTTGACCTATTATTCCAAGAAATTCTCCTTGTGAGATTTCAAGATTGATATTTTCCAGCGCCTTGAATTTGATGACTTTATTCGGTTTAAAAGCATGGATGAAATGTTCTTTAAGTGTGGTGCGACGCTCTTTTGGTATTCTAAATGC
>WJLA01000050.1 GCA_014728765.1 Candidatus Peregrinibacteria bacterium | reverse complement strand
GGATGGTGTAACGCTGATTTTTTCGGATTCTGAAAGTTTTGATTTGGCATATTCCGCATTCTTACGAATATGTTTTATTAATTGCTTGCGATATTTTTTGCTAAAATCAAAAATTTCGGGAAGAATAGTTTCAGTGAGGTGATTTAAGTTAAGAAAATTATCTGCTAAATATTCCACAGCGTTTACATATTCGCTGACTGTCTTAGTTTTGCCTTGAAAAGTCATCCAAGCCAGCTTAAGTCCGGGTAAAGCAAAATGATGTTTGATAGAATTTACCGTAATAAGTAATTGATTACTCTTGGCCATGTCGATAATTGATCTAACAGGAGATTTGAGATGAGAATATTCAATCATCGCTTCATCACAAATTATGCATAAATCATGTTTTTCCGCTATACTTAGCAATTTTTTAAATTCATCTTCTTGATATGTTGCGCCTGTTGGAAAATGAGGATTTTGAATGAATAGTAGTGATGTTTGTTTGTTAATTTGCTTTTCCAGTACCTCAAAATTAATTTTACCGTTTTTGTTGAGTCGATAATTTTTGGTTCTTAAGCCAACAAATTCAGTAATTTCCTTGAGGTGGGGATCTCTTGTGATTGGAATTAATGCTTCTCGATTCAGTGAAGCGAAAATTCTGAATAAATAGGATAATGCTTCCGGTTTTGTGGCACAGGCAATGATATTTTCGGGCTGAATATTTTGTTTTTTGTTATGATAGTATTCTGAAATCAATTGTCTGGTTTCCAGAGTTCCTTTGGAGTGCGGGTAATAATATGGATATTTATAAATATTGACCAAGCTTCTCTGAATTTTTTTCTCATCAAATAAGGAAGGAAAAGCCGTAAAGTCAGAAAAAGAAAGGTTTAATATGGACTTTTTATCTTGCTTTCTTTTTTTTATCGCGCTTTGTATTTTGTCGTTCACGTTTAATTGTTATTTGTTAGTGTGAATATTTGATTATTGACCAAAACCAATAGTTTACCCGATTGATCAATTTCAATTTTAACAGGTCTTGCTTCCAAATTTAAAATGAAACTTGCAGTTTGATCCGGCAAATTAAAATTAACCAACTGGAAAGGGAATTCTGCGTTTTCGCCGGGAATAACGGCAAACATATTTTGTTCATCGATTGGTTCAATTAAATCCAAGTTTGAATTGATGTCAATTATCTCTTCTTTCTCAAAATCATAATAAATCAATTCCGGAAAAGCCCTGCCCGCTTTTCTGACTTCGGCCAAGAAGCTGTTGTCATTAATCCATTTGGCATTGCTGATATTTTCCAAACTTTGAATTTTTGTTCTGGTCGAATTGACCTGATTAAATAAATATAACTCAGTTTCTGAGTTATCAAGATCAATAATAATAAATTTTTGATTACTAGGGTTAGGTATAATTCTGGCATTATCAATAGTTTGCAAAAAAGCCGTCAAGCTGGGAATTTGATCAATTTCTTGAGATGAGTACCGCCCGACTATCAATTCTTGAAAAAGTTGATTTTTGGAAAATCTTTGATTTGATAAAAAATAAAGATGATTATCACCGCCAAAAGCGTAACTATCAGTAGGTGAAAGCGGCAATTCTTTAAAATCGGATTTGGAATCAAGCTGAGCGGCAAAAACTTCGTTTCCTGTGTTGAGAATTATATATTTTTGATCGGGACTAATTAATAATTCTTGATAATCCTCATATTCTGAAAGCAATTCCTTTATACTATTAAGTGTTTCTTGATCTAAGCCGAGAGTTGTATTCTCAAGTATTTTTACATCTGAAGCCGATAGTTCTGTCAATTTGCCAAGTGAAGGTCGCGGAACGAATTCCAAATCAACATTAGAGCTTGAATTAAAACCTACTTGTAATTCTTTTTGAATGGTAAAAAAATCATTTTTTCTGGCAATAACCTGATAATTGCCAGCTGCAAGGGTTAACTCACAGTCATTATCTTGATTACAGTTAAGGGTTTTATATCCTTCAATTGTAACTGTAAAAGGTCTTTCTCCTTCAAATGCGACTCTGCCTTTGTTAAAAACAAACAAAATAATTATAAGCAATAAAAGTAAAATCGCCACAATAATCAGGGCAATAAATCGAGCTTGGGGAGAAAGTCTGAATTCCATTACAAGTTTTGATAAAATTTTATCTTTGCTTTTTGCTGCTCTAATTCTATAGCCAGAAGATCGAATTGTAAATTCATAAAAGCCATTTTGTTTTCAGAAAGAAATTTTTGAGCAGCTTTTTTAATTCGATAAAGCTGCTGTCGATGAAATCCTTCTTCGGGAGTTCCAAAATTTTGAGATGATCTTGTTTTTACTTCAATAAAGTGAAGTGTATGACTCTTTTTGCAAATTAAATCAATTTCCGCGCCTCTTTGATGATAATTTTGAGTCAGAACGTGATAACCTAATTTGATTAAATATTCTTTGGCAATATTTTCACCAATTTTCCCAATCTCTTTGCTTTCGAATGTGTTCATAGAATGTTAATTTATGTTTGACTAGTCAAAATATTTGAATGAGCTTAAAAAAATCTAAAAAATAGTTAATAATTCCTCTACTTCTTTATTATCAAATGGCAAAAAACACTAACACATTAAGGGTTCCCCCGAATTCTTTGGAAGCTGAAAAAGCGGTGCTGGGTTCGCTATTGATTGATAAAGAATCAATTATCAAAGTGGCCGATCTTTTGAGTGTTGATGATTTTTATCAAGATGTTCATGGAATTATTTATGCGGCGATCAAAGAACTTTATGACAGACGATCTCCTATCGATCTTTTGACAACCAAAACAGTTTTAGAGGATAGAAAGCAGCTAGAAATGATAGGCGGTGTCTCATATTTGTCTCAACTGGCAACTGAAATTCATACTTCAACTCATATTTACAATTACGCTTTAATCGTTAAACAGAAATCCACTCTCAGAAAACTGGTTAAGACCGGAGATTTGATTACAGGGCTCGGATATAATGAAGAAGAACCTTTGGAAAATTTGTTGGAAAAAGCAGAAAGAGCACTTTTTTCGGTTTCTCAAACTTCTATCAAAGAAAAATTTGTACATATTAAGGAAATTCTAAATTCGACTTATGATAAAATTACAGAGTTACATGACCCTGAAACAAGAGATAAATATAAAGGTGTACCGACCGGTTTCGCTGATTTGGACAACATTTTAACGGGATTCCAACCTTCAGATTTGATAATTTTGGCTGCCAGACCTGCAATGGGTAAAACCGCTTTTGCTCTGAATATCGCCCAAAATGTAGCAAAATCAGGGAAAACGGTGGGAATAATTTCTTTGGAAATGAGCAAAGAGCAATTGGTGGAAAGAATGTTTTCTTCGCTTCTGGAAGTGGATTCATGGAAATTGAAAACCGGAAAATTAACCGAAGAAGATTTTATGAGAATAGGTTCAGTGATGGATGAACTTTATCAGATGAAGATATTTATTGATGACTCTGTTGGAAATTCTATTTCTGAACTCAGATCAAAAGCTCGGAGGCTGCAAATGGAACATGGACTGGATTTTATGATTGTTGATTACTTACAATTGATGACAGTTAGCGGTGCCGGGTCAAATGTAAACAGAGTAAATGAAATCTCAGAAATATCTCGATCTTTAAAAGCGCTTGCCAGGGAGTTAAGAATTCCGATTATGGCACTTTCACAACTTTCTCGTGCAGTTGAATTAAGACCTGTTAAAATTCCGCAACTATCCGACTTGCGTGAATCCGGTGCGATTGAGCAAGATGCGGATGCAGTATTGATGATGTATCGGGAAGAATATTATGAAGAAGATACTGAAAGAGCCGGTTTGGCTGATATTTTCGTCAGAAAACATAGAAGCGGACCTGTAGGTAGAGCTGAACTTGCATTTAAGAAAGAAAGAATGAAATTTTATTCTGTTGATAGAAATCACGCTTTTTCAGGGGTTCCGATGGAATAATCAAGCTGCTTCATGAAAATATAGTTGGGACTCTTCACTTGCTTGTAAATTGGTATCAATTTTAGATTTGAATTCATTAATCATAGCTTGCAGTTCTTGACCTTCTTTGACACCTGTTAGGATTTTCAGTGCGTCCAAATTTCCTTTTTGTGCCATTCTTACCATTTTTTCAATATTTTCTTTGTTAACTTCAACATTTTGATCACGATGAATGATATCTCTTTTATCAATATGTTTTGATGGTTCAAAATAGCCGTAAACATCAACCGTCGAAGTTGTCTTACCGTTATGTCCTCGATAATAAATAACTCCATACTGTAAAGTGGATGGAGCAAGTAATGGTTTTTCCTTTTGAAGACCTAACAATTTTAATAATTTTTTCATGCAAAAAATTATATATCTTATTATTATATCATATTTGTCTATCTTTTCAAGTGCCAAGCCTTCGGTAGTTATAGGCAAAGTCGACCAAGCTAATTAATACCTTAAAAAGCAGCGACAGAGTAATCCCCACTAAAGCTTTTTTAGTTTGTCCGCAGTTTCACTTCTCAAACTATCGGCTCTGACTACGGTATCATTCATGCAACCTTACCTTGAAGGTTCTTCCCCATCCTCAACATACTCCGGCTAGAGTCTTTCCGAATGATATGTCTGCATGTACCTCTCAACTCTAATCAACTGCTTTATTCATATATTATTTAAATACATATTTTAAAAAACTTTTTCATTCACTCATAATAATCGTTTAGTATTTTTATATTTCTTTACGATGCTTAACAGCAAGAATTATTAATGATGCATTGTCTTGATATATTTCTAAATCAAAAAGAACACGATAATTTCCAATTCGATATCTAAATGTGCCAAACTTGGGATTGGAAAGCTTTTTTGCAAAATACATTGGGCTATCAGAATTGCAGAAATGGAATAGTTTATCCATTATTCTTTTAGAATTCCTCTTGTCTATTTTTGCCAGGTCTTGTTTTGATTTAAGTGTAAAGAAAAGTTTATAATTCATCTAATCCAAGTTCTTTATAGGTGTCTTCAAAAGTTTGAATTTGACCTTTCTGAACTTGTTTTCTGGCAATAGAAATGTCTTTGGCAAATCTTTCCAAAATCAACTCATCTTCTTTGATAGGATTCACTTCAAAAACAGGTGTGGAATGATGCATTACAATAAAGCGAATATTCTTTTGTCTTGCCTCCTTCCACATGCTGGTTATATTTCGTCGAAATTCCTTGATGCCAATAATTTTCGTAGTCATATCATTTATAAAGTGACAATAAAAGTGTACACTAATATCTTTATTATTACAAGTAAAGAAAGACCACATGGAGGCATTGACTACAAAACACCTCTTGAAAAACTTAAATCCGTTACCGAAACCTTGGGATAGTACAATATTTTCAGGACACCGAAATTGTAAAAGCTGAACTCACCAAAAGAGGTGTCGAGTCCCTCACTCCCGAACAAGCAGTGGAAATTCTAAGCACCGACTAGATTTTTTGCCATATCATCAAGTTGCTCCGAAAAATTTTCACAACCAATCTCTAAATAATCAAATCCCAGTTTTTTCGCTTCAAATTTGAAGAATCTACTATATTCAGCAATCATTTCGGCAATTTTTGGATAGATATCTGTGCTTGCACTTTTATTTTTGATCCAGCAATCATTCGCAATATTTAATGAAAAACCCCTTACAAGACCATCCAAATCCGTTTTCCCCAAAAACAAAACTCGAAAATTCTCTCTTCCAAATTTTTTTATCAAAGCGTCAGCTAAATCCGGATGTACTTGATGACCTTCAATCACATAGTCATGCCCAGTCACAATTTCAGATGCTGCAAAAGCTTCGATTGCTTTGTGAGAAGTTTTGCCTTGCTCAAGATATGCCTTGGCAATCTCCTCCGATGAATAACTATTGTACATCTTTTCATTAGATCCCTCAGTCAAACGACGCATAACATTCTTTGGGAAAAGCTTGTCCAAATCACCAGCAGCAACATATTGCCTCACAATTCCTTCCATTGTATCTCCGGAAATCCAGGGGCAACCTGTTTTCTTTGAAATAGCTTTGCTCAAACTTGTTTTGCCACAGCGCGGTGCGCCACCTATTAAATAAAACATATTCTATTTTTACCACATTCACTCCAATAAGAAAGCAGGAATATTTTACAATCTGGCAAACCCATTTGATCATTCCAGAAAATAGCCAAAAGCAATGGGGATCATCAATTTGCCACTGGTTGCAGAAACAGAGTTAACCGAGAAGCAGCAGGAGGGCTTCAAAAGAATCAAACGCGGAGATATTTATAAGGCGCAAATTTCATAATAGATGAAAGAGACCAACTAGATCGGCATGTCTTTGAGGAAGCCGAAAGGAATCACGTGATTGTTTTTGCAGATCAAGATCTAACAAGCCAGTTAGGCTATTATTTCAACCGCTATTTCAGACTAGTGCTATCACAAAGGAATTTAAGGAATACTGCTGCTTGTTGCTCCTCAACGTGGACTCGGAATTGCCAAAAAATAACTCGAATGGAAAAGCTGGATCTACATTGAATCAATCTTTCTTGTGGTCCTAGCTGCCATTTATATTTACTACGGATTCTTCTAGGAAGCTCTATCCCTAGAATCATTTTTCGAAGCGACTCTATCAGATGAAGGGGTCTGAACTCCAGGCTCCTCTACTTCAAGCCATGGCTGTGCAGTCTCTTTTTGATAAACACTCACAGTTCCATCAGGTGCTTTTTTAACATACGCAATCGGCGCACTATCATCTGTACTGATTCTAAATGAAATAACTTCTCCCGGCTTCACATGCCTCGCCACTCTATTGAAAATATCCGCAAATCGACCACTTTTTGGAACATCAACCAATTCAGCACCTTCAGGGACTCTATCACTATAAGCTATCATTCCTTTCGCCTTCTCACGCTGCATTTCAATAGCTTCCCTTGCATACTGCGCCTCATAATATGCTGCTTCTCCAGGAGCTTTATATTCTTGATCTTCCGGAACAAAACTGAAATTTGGATTCATCGGAGAATCAACAAAGTTTCCAAATGACATCAGATTATTTCTCACTTCTTCCAAATCGGCATCATCAGAAAGCTGAGTCAATGCCGCATACATATAATCAACATATGCATTATAACTTTCATTTCCTTCAACCTTTTCACCGGAATTTGCAACAAGCACCTTTGCTGATTCAGAAAGGCCCATCACAAATTCAGTAACACCTTTTCTCTTCATGATTTTATCAATTTTAAGATCTTCCTCAGTCGGATTCTCAGGCAATCCCAAATCCAAGTTTTCATAGTCACCTTTCTTTTGAAGAAAATCCATCAACACTTTTTCATAATCTGCAACATTATCAAATGCTTCTTCACATTTCTCTTTTGAATAGTGTTCTTCATGAT
>WJLA01000049.1 GCA_014728765.1 Candidatus Peregrinibacteria bacterium | reverse complement strand
TTAATGTCTTTTCTGAGATTTTTAATTTCCTCATCCAGAACTTTTGATTGCACATTCAGATTTGCAAAGAATGATCTATGCAGATTAATTACCATCATCAGCCTTTTTAAGAGCTCTTGAATTGATTCAATATAGATTGAATTTTCCTGAATGATGGCTCCGGGATCATTCAGAAATATTTCAACAGAATTGTTTTGATTCGGAGTTCTTTCAATTGTGAATCCACTTGCCTCCGTTGTGAGGTTTAATCCAACCTCAATAATGGTGGTTGTTAATTTCATATGTAGCTCCTCCGCAGGAGAAAGATCAACCGTCTCCAAGTGTACTTCCGCCTTTTTAATGAAATCAGTTAATATTTCTTCAAATTCGCTGCGAAAATGATCCATTGAAAAGACACTATGGAAAGCAGCAATTAGCTGATCATTTGTTACTTCAGTTTGGCCATCTTCCAGTTCAATAACAGGCAATTCACTTTGAATTTCATTTTGTGACTCCAGACTCATGAGCATTATTATTTTAGGGGCAATACTACACTTTTTCTTTTTGTAAAGTCAAGGCTTGATTACCATTCAGTTTCCATATGTTAGGATCAAATATCCTTAACATTTTCTCATGAGCTTTGCTTTGTTCAGTGTTTGATTGTTATCAGGAGGGCTAATTCTGATTTTTGGAATAATTTTGCTGTTCCCGGGAATATGGGACTGGCTGAGCATTCGGTGAGAAAAAATCCCAATACAATTACGAAAGTGATGGCAATGATAAGACAAAGCAGTGTACAAAGAGGTTCAAAAAGCAAGCCGGGAGGGGCTCATGGAAGCAAAATCATTTGTTGATACATTTCAATCATCAAAGTATTGTTATGTATTTAAATATTGCATCTATTGGACAAGATCAAAGTTTTAATTTATTAATTGATTAACTAATTAACCCCACTCTCTATGATTAAGAAAATGCTATTAGTATTATCACTGTTGGCTTTCCCCATGCTGGCTGCTGCCAGCTTTCCTGATGTTTATCAAAACACCCCTCATCGAGAAGCAATTTTATATTTGCAAAATGAAGGGATAGTTCAAGGTTATCCAAGTGGACAATATGACGCAGAGCGAAATATTAACCGCGCAGAATTCTTGAAAATTGTAGTCGGTGCTCAATATGAGCAGGATGCATTGGATGATTGCAGTGGCTATAGTCTTGATGATGTGGATGCATCGGAATGGTATGCATCTTATGTTTGTGTGGGAATTCGTGATGATATCATTGACGGTTATCCTGATGGTACATTCAAAGGTGCCTTTAATATCAATTTTGCCGAGGCGGCAAAAATCGTGGCAAACAGTTTTGGAGATTTGAGTGTCGATGAAACTGAATATGAAAATTGGTACAGGCCATATGCGGAATACTTATCAGACAATTCTGCGATTCCTGAAGATATTGAAGGTTATGACAAAGATATCGACAGAGGACAAATGGCTGAAATCATCTATCGTTTGATGATTCCGCAACAAGCAGCAGTATCTCTCACTGCGGATGAAGTAAGTGACTATGAGATTATTCGCGAATACTATAGCGATATTTGGGCAAAAGAATATTCCAAGGCATATGAAATGAAATATGAACCAAGCATGAGCCTTGAAGAATTCACAGAGCTTTATCAAGAATTTCCATTTACTCGAATTGAAGAATACTCAAAGGTCGGTGAACACACTTATGACTTTTATGTGAGAGGAACATATTATAATCAAGAAAGTCCTGTTGAAATGTATGATGTCTCAATGGAAGTGATTGATGGCAAGCTCCGAACCATTTCCGCAGATCAAATTGATTACCGATTGATTGAAAGGGCAGATTACGACGAAAATAAATATGCAACCGTTGAATTTGAAGATGGAGAATATGCTGTTTATCTCTATGAAAATGGTGAATCAACTTTAATTAAAAAATCCAATCATCAAGAAGAAATAACTCAAATTTTCAAAGAGCTGAGATTCTCTGAAAGTGGAGACTATTTGGTTTTTGTAGATCAAGGTTGGGAGTGGGCCAGCATCTATGTCTATGACACAGCACATGAAGACATTGATGCTCCAAAATTGAATCCAGAGCCATATCCATATGGTATTTTTGGTTTCAATCCTGATGAAACAGCATTCTTCATTTGTTCAGAATCCGGAATGATTCCCGGATCAGTTCATGTGATTGGACTTCCATACCGAACAAATGTTTTCACCCTTGATGATCAAGACGTTATGATTGCCGAATGCGGACCATATGATCCTGAAACTAATATCCTACATTTTAAAACCTATGTAGATGGACTTATTGATCAAGAAGTGGAAGTAGTTGCTGATGCTGATTTTAGTCCTTAATTTGTATTAAAAAAAAGCCCTCTACTTTCTGTAGAGGGCTTTTTTTGCTAAATGTTATGGTCAGGTAGATATCCAGAAAACGGTGAGGTGTATAGTGGATAGTCAAAAATAACACTAAACCTCACTGTTTTGCGGATATCTATTAAGCCTTTGAACAGTTGTAACTTGTCTGTCCTCAAAAATATTTCCTTTATTATCTCTTTGACCTTTGATCAAGATGCCATAGTGCTCCTCATTCTGATCTGTTTGCCCGGAAGTGTGAATATGAATATCTTTTGTGGTGGTTTCAATTTCATTGATTACTATTTGATCGGTTATTTCGGGATGATTAATATTCAGATCTATTATTTGATAATTTAAAGGATCTTTGGCAAAGCTTTGATTCAAATCTTCATTGAAATGCAGTGAAAATTTATTAATTTGATTATTTGATTGCTTCACCAATCTGGGTGGATTTTGATCCGGTAAAATTTGTAATTTCAGTTCCAAGTCTTTTTGAGGTATTCCTCTGTAAATTGCAAAATTTTCTTTAGTTTCAAAATCACTGCTTGCTGTTTGCCAACCTCTGGGTAGCTCGACAATTATGGTGAAAAAATCATTATCAACACCGGACTGTTTGGGTATGGTCAGTTTGTATTCTCCTTCTGAGACAAGGTCAGGGCTGAGAAGAAAGCTTTCAGTTGTGGTTATTGTTTCTCCAGGATTTAAAGAAATTTTTAAGTCTCTGGGATTTTTTTCGCTTGGAGACTTATAAAATCTCAGATAACCGGTGTAAGGACCGGACATTGGAATATTTTCTATTCCGTAATGTTCAGCTTTGATATTTAGTTCTGCGTTTGGAGAGGTTTTATCGGACAGATTTTCTTCAGTGAAAGTAACATGATAATTAATATTTTTGTTGATATATCGATTTGACTTCATTCCTCCCAGATTGGCATCTACTATAGCCAGGAAATCACCTTCTGATTGATCGGGCCAAGTTCCGCCCCAATTTCGATCTTCTGCCAGTTTTTGAAGAGAGGGTTTCTTGAAGTATAGTTGAATTTCCTTTTGATTGAGACTTGCTGTGATCACGTCTGAAGTATTTCTAATCAGAAATGGATTAAACATGATTTTCTGAAGCAAGCTGAAAGCAAGCGGCTTTAAGATTGATTTTCGATTTTCAAGATCTTCAATGCTATGGCGATCGACATCATTAACCGACTCTGTGATTTTTTCAAACAGATTATCTTTCGTTAAAGTGATTCCATTTACTGAAATGGGGCCGATTTTTTCTACCAAATTTTCCAAAACCGAAAAATTAATTGCTATAACCCCATCAAATTCTTTTTCCGGCCTTGTTATTTGATACATTTTGATTAATTCTTCCGCAGTTTCAGGAAAATTGGCATAGAAATTAGCGTCTCTAAAGGAATAGCCTTGATACCATTCATTGGCCAATAGTTCTTCCATGGGATAAGGCGGGGAGATGTATTCATGATTATCTATATTGCCATAAACATCTTCAATTTTAATTTCAGTCGGAATACCGGCAGTAAAAGAAATAGTTGCAAATGATGAAATGAAACCTCCTGAAGGTCTTAACTCATTGTTATTTTGAAATACCACCAAATAGTTTTTTTGACCGAAAGGAAAGCCTGTTAATTCATGAAAATGGGGGATGAATATTCTCAGTCCGCCGAGAACAGAAATTATGAAAATCAAGAAAAAGAGTAAGACAGTAACAAGAATCAAGAGCCCTTTTTTATGGCGTTTGTAGAACTCTTTAAGTTGTTTTGAGGCATTTTTATTGGGCATTTGAAAAGAATATAATAAAATTCTTGAATTTGAGCAAGCGAAGCCAACTCCCATTAAAAGGAGCTGGCTTTTTTCTTCGCTGATCGGGAGAGACCGCCTAAAATGACGACTCGGATGCACACTGTGGCATTATGCAAACCCTTAACTAGCTTGTGCGTACCTCCTTTGTTGGTTGAGAATCGGAGCAATACTCCTGATGTTCCGGTGAAGGTGGCGAGAAACTACTGTGATCCGACGACAGATCATCTGAGTCATCTTTCGCCTGCCGAATGTTTTGTTGTAGCCGGGCTGTCGGTAATATGCCAGAAGCCAACACAGCACGCAAAGCTGCATGTGTTGACCTTCCGGATAATGCAGCCACCAATTGTTGTTGTTGACCAGTGACCACTTCTTGTCGGGCTGACCGTCGGGGGCGATGCTGTCGGTACGAAGCGCCTTGAACAGCGCTTCGTACTTTTTCGGCGAATAGCCGCTCTGCTCGAAGGCCCAGACCCAAAGTTCCGAGGTGGGATCACCTTTGAGCTTGGCACATCTCTTTGCTGGCATATAACACTCCTTTGTTAAGGGTTTACACCCCTCGTTGGATTTTTCTCGGAAATCCAATGAGGGATGCAAACTGGAACTGATTTTAAAAGATCAAAAAAAACCTCTCCGGCCGGAGAGGTTCTGTTTATCAATTATGTTTAGATATGTCAACTACACCTCTTCAGCCGATAAATTACAGGCACGACCACGAGCACATCAATGCTAAGCAGTTGTCTGAAAGCTGAGTTGATTTGAGAGTAGATATTGTTCATACAAGCTAATATTAACTTGAAACAATTGTTATGACAAGATTGAAATAATAATGCCCCCAAAGATCGGAATTATCAAGTTGTCATCCAGGTATTTGGTGAATTTGGGTGAAAGATAAGCCTCTAAAATCATAGAAAGAAAAGCGGCGGAAAAGGCCAATTCAAAATTAACGAAAAACATGGCTCCCAGTGTTGAAAGCAAAATGGCAAGCATGATTCCTTCTACTTTTTTTTCTTTCACATAGGGAAACTTGAGCTTGCCGTAATAAGCTCCAAAAAGGTGTGAAACCGAGTCACCTATTGCCATTATAATGATTGAAGCCAAGGCTATATTTTTTGGAAAAAACCAGCTGGCGAAAAATGCTCCCAAAATCAAGAAAAAAGAACCTTTGCCCGGGAAAGTTTTAATGTCTTTGGGTCTTTCAAAAACAGTCAAAATATCATTTACGATAGAAAAATTGAAATATTTATGCGAAAGGGATATTAAACCACCGATAATTGTTATAAACAATAGTAGCGTCGCGTTTAAAAGGCCCAAATAAAGCAGGGCAACTATCGTTAAACCGATTAACAAATGAGCGAATTGTCGTCGAAATTCCAGTTCCGAACGAAGATTTTTTATAAACTTTTCCGACAAATTATATTTCTGATCCCAAAATATGACTAACTTTGCTGTTAAATAGCCGATTAAAGCACCTGCTATCAAGTCGCTGGGGAAATGTACTCCCAAATAAAATCTACTGAAAGCTATTAACAATAAAATAAAAGTGGCAACCATCAGTTCAGCGTTTTTGAGATAATACTTGTTTAAAAAGGGTATTATTGCAAAGCAGATGGCGGTGTGAAGACTGGGAAATGAATAACCTGAAGCAAGAGTTAGAGGAATAATAGCCACCTCAACTGAGAAAAAAGGACGGGGAGTTTGAAAAATCAGTTTTAAAAGATAAGTCGCTTCAAAAGCAAATACACAACTTAAAAGCAATAATAATAGAGTCTTATATTGTCGGTGAGTAATCAGATATATGTTGATTAACAAAAAAACAAAAACCAATCCAAAGTCCGTAACAAAAAGCATTATTGCGTCAATGTCGGAATTGCCTGTTTTTAATATATTTTCAATTAGATATTTGTCCCAATAAAAAAAGGGGATTAGTGCTAAAGTTGCTAATATCGTCAGAAATTTCTGATTTTTAGTCAGGATTTTTTGCAGGATATTTTGATTATTTTTTACATTCTACGGAATAATTTGCAATTTGAAAAAATTATTTATGTGCTAGTATTTTAGAAATTAAATCAATGTATGAAAAATCCAAACTTGGATAAATATCAAGAATTTATTTTTGAAGACTACAAGCTGAATAGAGAAACCGGGGAATTAAGCCTTAAATATAGTTTTGATGACATAATTCATTTTGAAGAAAAAGTATATTTTCCGGTTGAAAAAATCGATTGGTCAAAAGTTAATTTGGAGGCTTTAAAATTGGCTTTGGACAACTTGCACTTGATGATGGGAATAAGCTATTATAAAGCTTATGTGCCAAGTAAAATGGTTTTAAAGAAAACTGAGCTTTCTGTTGACCAGGCAATTTTTTGGAAAAAAATTTATCAAAGAGGACTTGGCGAGTTCTTTTATAAGAATAATATTGATTTCAATGGATTAATTAACTTTCCATTTGATGAAGAGCTCAGACCTTCACATGTTCATCTTGAATTGACTGAGAGGTCACTTGTTCCGATTGGCGGGGGCAAGGATTCTTTGGCAACTGCAGAAATGCTGAATCAAGCAGGAGAAAATTTTGATTATTTCACTTTTAAAGATGAATTGCCAATTAAGGAAACGGCAGCAATTTTGGGAAAAAACAGGCTTTTGATCAATAGAAAAATAGATCCTCAAATCATTGAATTGAATAATCAAGGTGCGTTTAATGGCCATATTCCTATCAGTGCAGTCATTTCATTTTTAATGATTGTTTGCGGAGTTTTGTATGATTATAAATATTTTATTTTATCATTGGAAAAATCAGCCAATTATGGACAAATTGACTATTTGGGAATGGACATCAATCACCAGTATTCAAAAAGCTATGAATTTGAGCAGGATTTTTCCGAATATATTGCCCGTTATATTTCGCCTGATTTGCACTTTTTTAGTTTTTTAAGGCCATTTTATGAAATCAGAATCGCCAAGATTTTTGCCAATAATCCAAATTTTGAAAAATATGCACCGATTTTCACAAGCTGTAATAGAAATTTCAAGTTATATAAAAAACCGGAAGAAGCTGGCAAATGGTGCGGAAAATGTCCTAAATGCGCCTTTGTATTTGCTATTTTGGCACCTTTTGTAGATAAAAATAAGTTAATCGAAATATTTGGTGGCAACTTGTTTGATGATGCTGAATTGGTGGATTTGTTTAGAGAATTGTCAGGATATAAAGATATTAAGCCGTTTGAATGTGTTGGGACACCTGAAGAAATGATTGCCGCTTTTGATATGGTCGCCACTAAAGGCGATTATGCCGATTCTGCAGTAATCAAAATGTATCTTGAAGAAATCAAACCGGATATTTCTGACGCGGAAAAAATCAAAGAAGAGGTGCTAAAAATACATGAATCTGTTACAATTCCAAGTAGATTTTTAAATATACTTTATGAATTCAGCTAATGAAAATTGAAGATTTAAAAGAAAAAAGAATACTGATTTTAGGTCTGGGAAAAGAAGGGCTGTCTTCTTATAAATTTTTAAGAGATTTATTTCCGGAAAAAGAAATCGGATTGGCGGATCAAAAAATGATTGAAGATTTATCTTCTGATTTTAGAGAGGCCATTTCTGAAGATAACAATTACAAGTTGCATTTGGGTGCAGATTACTTGGATGTTCTCAGAGACTATGACGTGATAATCAAAAGTCCGGGAATTAATCCGAGGCTGTATGGAATTGAACAAGCATTGGAAAAAGGTGTGGTTTTGACTTCAAACACAAAGATTTTTTTTGAAAACAGAAAAGGATTTATAATTGCGGTAACAGGCTCAAAAGGAAAGAGCACAATTTGCTCAATGCTATATGAAATGCTAAGACGAGATGACTTCAAGGTCAGTCTAATAGGAAATATTGGTTTTTCGGCATTAGACTATTTAAAGCATGATAGTGAGGATAGATATTATGTTTTTGAAATTTCCAGCTATCAGTTGGAGGATTTTGATAATTATCCGGATATTGGAGTTTTCACCAGCTTTTTTAGAGAACATATCGACTATCATAAAAATGAAGATAATTATTTTGAAGCAAAAACTCATCTATTCAAAAGAATGCCCGAATCCGGTGTAATTTTTTTTAACGGCAACAATAAAAGAATTTCCAATTACATTGAAAACTTAACGCCGAAGAAAATTGATTTTTTGGATACAAAAAAACACAATTTAGCCAGGATTATCAATAATAATAAAGTCAGAAAAATTAAATTGGATGAAGGCTTTGTTTTAGATAAAGATAAAGTTAAACTTTTGGGTAATCATAATTTGGCAAATATAATTTGTGCCGCCAAAATTGCAAGGTTTTTAGGAGTGGCTGATGAAACAGTGCTGGAAGTGGCTGAAAACTTTTCAGGACTCAAACATAGGCTGGAATTTGTAGGTAGATATAAAAGCATTGATTTTTATGATGATGCCATTTCAACAACTCCCGAATCCACTATGGCTGCAATTGAAGCATTTGATGGTAAAATCTCCACTTTAATCTTGGGCGGAATGGATAGAGGATACGACTTTAAAAAACTTGCCAAAATGATACTGCATAAACAAATCGAAAATTTGATATTATTCCCTGATAGTGGAGAAGTTATATGGAAAGATATAAAAAGCATTGCAAAGAGCATTGACGGTTTATTGCCGAAATTGCCAAAACATTATTTTGTCACAGACATGAAGAGTTGTGTAGAAAAAGCCTATAAAGTCACTAGGAAAAATAAAATTTGCTTACTTTCATGTGCCTCACCGAGTTTCGGTATTTTTAAAAATTTTGAAGACAAAGGAAATCAATTCGTGGAATATATTCATGAATTAAGCTAACTGAGTTTTGTCTTTGTGAGTTTTTGTATTAAAATGTGCACAAGTTTGCTTCAGAATTTAAATGAAAAAACGCTTTAATCCATCCAAGTCAATTATTTACAGCTTCATGGTAGCCGGTATTTTAATTGGTGTTTTGGTGGCGGCGCAATTTCAGAGTTCTGTAGCAGCAAATACGCATTTAGCAGATGAGGTGGCGGCACAAAATGAAATACTTGAAAGTTTCACTCGGGAAAGAAAATCCTTACAAGCGAAAATTTCCAATTTACACCAACAAATAGAACAAAACAGAGATGATTTGCAGTTGGTTGGAGGGGAAAGTTTGTTGATTGAGGTTTTGGATGAATTGAAAAAGATAGTGGGATTAACCAAAATAAGTGGAGAAGGGCTTTTGATTACTCTTGCCGATGGTGAAAATGCCAAAATGGATCAGGATGAAAGTGTTATTCATGCCGCGGATTTGAGAGATATGGTAAATCTGCTTAGAACAGCAGACATTGAAGCTATTAGCATTAATAATCAAAGAATTGTTTTGGCGAGTACAATCAATTCTGTGGGAAACAATATATTGATTAACAAAACACGTTCAGTTTCCCCTTTTCAAATTAAAGTTATCGGTGACACTAGCTTTTTGATAAACAGACTTAATGATCAAAGTAATTATCCTGATTTGTATCAACGAATATCCGATAAAAAAGTATTGTTCGAATTGGAAAAATTGCCATTTTTAACAATTCCATTATATGACGGAGACTATTTATTAAAATATGCAAAAAAATATACAAACAATTAGAATTTTGGCTTTGATAGCGCTTGGGCTTTTAGTGGGTACCATCTTTGTTTTTCAATCAAAGTCTGTTGCTGAAGCAGAAAGAGCAATTAATCGTGATATGAGGATAAATATATTTAAAGAAATAGAAATTGTTCATCAAAGCAACAATGACCTGAGAGATCAAATCGAAGAATTGGAGCAGGAATTGGAAAGTATAGAAGATAAAGAGAGCGCATTGGAAAATTTGAGAAATCAAATAGAAAAATACAGCATCATTTCCGGAGATGTTTCGGTTGAAGGTGAAGGAATCAGAATGATAGTGGATAAAGAAATTGAGGCTCTATGGTTCACTGATATTATCAACGAATTTTACACAGCAGGAGCTGAAGCGGTGATGATTAACGGAATACGCCTGACAGATGAAAATGTCGGATTCGATAATATTCCAAACGGCAAAGTTCTATTCAATAGTGTGGTTCTGGAAGCACC